>JAFGRR010000427.1 GCA_016935035.1 Phycisphaerae bacterium
CTCGCCATCCGGCACGAGTCGCGGCCCCCGCGTTCCGCGCGGGTTAGCACACTGGTGCCGGTAGGACAGCCGGAGGTTGTTGCCATCGCTATCGCCGCTAACAGTGGTCACCGGCCCGTTGCCGTACGTATCGGTCCCAACGCCCGGGTGATACGCGTTGGTCGCGCCCCACCAAGCCCCCTGCGTCGCGAAAGCTCCGAACAGCAGAGGATACGGGCTGATGTCATGGTCAAGCGGCGCATCGCCATCTGGCAAGTAGCGTGTGCCATCCGCGACGAAGATCTTGCGGTCCGCCGGCCCGACCTGGTCAAGACGCGAGAAGAACGATGTGTTGGATACCTCCCAATTGGTCCGGACGTGCATGACTGGCACCGGCACTGGCGTCAGTTCATACACTCCCAGGTCGGCCTCCACAGATGTGCCCCACAGTGAAAAGCACGCCGGCATCAGATAGCTGCATGCCGGCCATCGGTACGCCACGAAGTCAGAAACATCCGGAACACCGCCGCCGGCATACACGGTGGACCGCGGGGCCTTCTCCGGGCACCGGTACGTCGTCCATAGCGTGTACCAGCGTGCCGCGCGATTGTCCTCGAGCGTAACCGAGCTGTCATAGGCCGCCAGCGGCGACATCCAGTCCCAGCTCTGCACCGGCAACGTGCTGTTATTCAACGCGTTCGGGTCCACTGACAAGGCGTACTGCTTCGCCCGCAGCGCCACGCCCGACGTGTTCACGCTCGGGAAGTAGTCCTCATTATCCGCCGCATACAGCGCCAGGTTCGTGCCCAACCCCAGCAGAACGGCCTCACAGGTCACCTCACGGGCCTGCTGGCGTGCCACCTGCAACGCCGGCCCCGCCGCGACCATGCCCAACGCCGCCACGCCGACAACCACTATCACCTCTACCAGCGTCAAACCCCGCCTCGTGCCGGCGTCCCGCCGCGCCAACCCCACGCTACTGTCGATCATGAGATGCCCGTCTTGTCCGCCCTACCGAATCCCGGTTTTCCAAGCCCCGCGCCAGTGCCAATGCGCCGACACGTGCGTCCGAGACCAAGTTACCACACAGATCGGTGCCCCGCCATCAAAAACCGCGATCCACCGGCCCATTCGCCGCCGCCGACAAAGACGGCCGACGAGACGTCGGCCGCTACACTCACCCCCGCCAACGGCGCAGTCGCGACGCCCGTTACTCGCCCTTCTTGTCGGCCGCCGGCTTGTAGTACCGCCCGCGGAACTGCTCCGCCGGATACTTGGCCGCGTTGCGTTTCATCTTGGCCCGCACCGCTTCAGCCAGGTCAACGTCCAGCACATTCGCCAGCGCCAGCACATAGCACGTCACATCCGCCAACTCGTCCACCACGTCCGCCCGCCGGCCGGCATCCTGCAACAGCGCCGGCAACTCAGCGTTCTTCACCCACTGGAAGTGCTCCATCAACTCGGCCGCCTCGATCGCTATCGACATCGAGAGGTTCTTCGGGTCGTGGTAAATCGCCCACTCACGCTCGGCCACAAAGTCGGCCAGCAGTCGGCGTAACTCGGCCACGGTAGTCTTGTCGTCGGGCATCTCATCCTCGGGCTGGAGTGGCTATCAGCTATTAGCGGCAGCGTAGCACGTTGATCCGAGCCGGGCCAGTAATGGCCCGGTTTCCCGCGGAATAACCCCCAGGCATCGGTACCTCCCACAAGGCCGCCACTCCACACGCGCGACCAAGCCACCCCACCACGCCGGCAAACAAAGAACGCCAGGAACGCGCAATGGCCGCGTAACCCCCTTGCGCCATTCGCTGCTCTCAGCTATGAACCCCCACCTCCGCGCCGGCCCCAGCCGGCGCAGCCCCCCACTCGCCGCGCAGCTTCGTCGTTGCGTACGTCCCTTCGTCCCTGTCTCTTCCTAACCCCACGCCACCATGCCTTGCGTGTACGGGTCGATCAGGTCCGCGTGGCGCGGGACGACGCGCACGGCATAGCCGTAGCGCCCGCTACGGCCGCACGGGACCGCGCCTTCAAACACGTGCTCGCCATTGGCGCCCACTTCGACGTGACGCATGGCGGTCTTCTGGCCACCCATGATGCGCCCATCGACGCCGACCGGACCATAATACGCTTCGACCGCGATGTCATCCGGCGATATCTCGCCCAGCCGCACGCTCGTGCGCAGCGGCAACGCGTCACCTACCTTCAGCACACCGGGTGTATCCGTGTTGACCTGCACGATGCGAATGTTGTGCCAGCGTTCGCGCAAGCGGCGTTTCCACGCGGTAAGAGAGCGGGCGAGCGCGAAGTCCTGCGCCGTCAGTGCCCCATAGCGTTGCGCCGCCGGGTGATAGAACCCCTCCTGGTACTCCTTCAACACGCGGTGCATGCTGAACGCCGGACAGATGGTCTTGAGCGAGTTCTTGATGCGGCGGACCCAGTTGCGCGGGATGTTGTCGGCGGAACGATCATAGAAAAGCGGGACGATCTCGCGCTCGAGCAGTGTGTACAGCGACTCGCTCTCGATATGGTCCTGATAGGTCAGGTCGTCGAAGAGCCGTCCATCGCCGATCGCCCAACCGTTGTCGCCGTTGTAAGCCTCAGGCCACCAGCCATCGAGGCAGGAGAGGTTCAGGCCGCCGTTGGGCGGGACCTTCATGCCGCTGGTTCCGCTGGCCTCATGCTGGCGCAGCGGGTTGTTCAGCCACACGTCGACGCCGCGGACCATGGTCCGCGCCAGGGCCATGTCGTAGTTTTCGAGAAAAACGATGCGGCGCCTGAACTCGGGGCGGTTGCAGACGACCGCGACTTGCTTGATGAGCTCTTTGCCGGCGCCATCAGCCGGGTGTGACTTACCTGCGAAGACGAACTGGATGGGGCGCTCGCGGCTGGACACCAGCGCACGCAGACGGTCAAGATCCCTGAACAGCAGGGTCGCGCGTTTGTATGGCGCGAAGCGCCGTGCGAAACCGATCGTCAAGGCCTCGGGATCCAGCACCTCCTCGGCGGCGCGAACCTCGGCTGGTGGGGCGCCGCGGCGTCCCAGTTGCGCGCGCAGCCGCGTCCGTACCGCCGCCACCATCCGCTCACGCCGGCGCTCGTGCACGCGCCACAGTTCGGCGTCGGGTATGTCGTCAACGCGTTCCCACACGCGCGGGTCGTCCGGCGAATCAAACCAGGCCGGTC
>JAFGRR010000428.1 GCA_016935035.1 Phycisphaerae bacterium
AAATGGTGACAGACAAGCCGCTGGTCAACATGACGCTGGCGGCGGAGAACCTGAGCGACGCGCCCCTCACGGTCACATTTGAGCAGAGCGGTCCGATCGGAATCCCGCGCGAGCAGATGCAGTATGACATGCGGCGTCTGATGGCGGCGTTCAAGAACGGCGGCGGAGCGATCAAGCTCAGCCGCGCCAAGAACCGGGAGGCAATTCACAAGTCGGTCAACACAACCGGCCAGCCGTTTGTCTTCGCGCCGGACGAGAAGCAGACCTACGCCTGGACAGCGCTGACGAACCGTTTCTTCGCCGTGTTCACGCGGCCGCTACCACGGACGCCGGACAGCTCAACGGTGTCCGTATTCGCTATCGCGGGCACAATCGCGGCGCCGGCCATTCCCGACACGAGCAATCCGGGCGACATGCAGGCGCAGATCACGATGTCACCCGTAACGGTCGTCCCAGGCGAGCAGGCGGCCCAGGCCTTCGAGATTTTCGCCGGCCCCAAGGATCCCGACACGCTGGCGGTGGTGAACCCCGCGTTCGCCGATCCGACCAAGGTCGGCTATCACCTGGCGCAGTTCGCCGACCGCTCGTGCATGTGCACGTTCGGGTGGCTTACGCAGCTCATGGCGTGGCTGATGCACGGGATTCAGCATGTCGTGCGCAACTACGGCATAGCGATCATCATCCTGGTGGTGATCATCCGCACGGTGATGCACCCGCTGACGGTGTTTCAACAGAAGTCGATGATCAAGACGCAGGAGGGCATGGCGCGCATCCAGCCCAAGATGGACGCCATCAAGGAGAAGTACGCCAACGACAAGCAGAAGCAGAACCAGGAGACCATGAAGCTCTTCAGCGAGGAGGGTGTGAATCCCGCGGCGAGTTTCGTCTCCATGATTCCGATGCTGATCCAGATGCCGATTCTGGTGGCGATGTGGATCTCGCTAAACAGTGATGTGGCGCTGCGTCACCAGCCGTTCATGTTGTGGATGCACGATCTGTCGGCGCCGGACGCCCTGATCACGTTCGGCGGCGACGGGTTGACGATTCCGATTCTGGGGCAGTTGATCTCGTGGTTCCGCAACATCCCGACGCTGAACGTGCTGCCGATCCTGATGGGCGTGAGTATGTACGTGCAGCAGAAGTACATGCCGAAGCCCGCGCAAGCTGCCAAACGCGAAGCCGCCCGCGAGAAGGCCGCCGCCGCCGGCACCGAATCCAAGGTTGAAATGCAGCTCAAACAGCAGCACATGATGGCTGTGATGATGAGCTTCCTGTTCCCACTGATGTTCTACTACATGCCGTCGGGGCTAAACCTGTACTGGATGTCGACGAACGTCTTCGGCATCTTTGAAACGCTGCTCGTTCGCCGGCAGCTTGCCGCGGAGAAGGAACGGCGTGAACAGGGCGGTCCGCCGCCGATCAAGGGCCCGCGCAAGCCCGGCCCGATCGGGCGTTTCCTCAAACACCTCGCCGAACAGGCGGAAGAAATTCAACGCAAGGCCGACGAGATGTCGCAGCAGCAGCCAGCACCACGCAAGAAGTCACGCGACGCCGACGACAAGAAGAAAGCCAAATGAGTACTAGTTTTCTCGATCCCGGCGATGCCCGGGCAATCGCCGACCTGCGACATCTGGCCGAACAGGCGGCGCGCGCCGGCGGAGCAGTGGCACGCGCGCGGTACGAAACCGATCTCAACATCCGGCTCAAGGCTGATCGCAGCGAAGTCAGCGACGCGGACGAGGCCGCACAGCGCGCCATCATCGACATGATCCAGGCCGCGCGCCCGGATGACTCGTTCATCGGCGAGGAACAACTCGACACGAGTTCTCCTCCCCCACCGCCGACAAACAACAAAGTCTGCTGGGTCATTGATCCGATCGACGGCACGCGGAACTACATCCGGCGAATGGGCGACTATTCGACTTGTGTGGCGGCGATGCACGGCGGCATGCCGATCGTGGGCGTGGTCTACGATCCGCAGCGCGACCGACTGTATTCCGCCGCCCGCGGCGAAGATCTCACCGTCAACGGCGTCGCAATCCGCCATGACAAGTGTGAGAAGGACGCGAAGTGCCCACGCCGCAAGGTGCTGGTCGGCGTTCCGAGCACCGCGACGGACGTCGTGCACGGCATCGTACACGACTGGATGGACCGCTTTGTGGTGCGCAACTACGGCTCGACCGCGATCCACCTGGCGCTGGTGGCCGCGGGCCAGCTCGACGCGGCGATCTCCGCCAATTCAAAGTTGTGGGACATCGCGGCCGGCTGGATGCTGGTCGTGGCCGGCGGCGGACGCATGACCTCGCCGACCGGACCGCCGCTCTTCCCCATGGACGTCAGCACCTACCGAATCGAGGAAATGCCGACGCTGGCAATCAGCGGCGCCGCGGATGATCGAATCAGCATCACCCTCTGACCCGACACCGGTCCTGACGCCAACCCAAAAAAGAATCACGGCAGGCTCCAAGCCTGCCGTGATTGTGAGAGTCAGATAGTCTTGCAACGCCGATCGATGGCTAGTCGATTAGCGACGGCGCGCCAGAAGGCCCGCCAGGCCGAGCAGCAACAGAGCAGTCGGCTCGGGGACAACACCGATCTCCCAACCGAAGTTGGCGACCGGGCTTCCACCGAACCAGTACCAGGCACCATCGCGGTAGAAGTCGTCAGTGCTCGAACCGATGGTCGGCGGGTTGAAAAGGATCTGGCCGACGCGCTCGGCACCGCCCTGGATATCGCTGATCGTCAGCGTCGCCAGGATGTCGGTGCTGAGGTTGATCGTCTGGCTCTGGGCGATGTCGCTCACGGTGAGCATGGTGTAGTACCCAGGCGTCAGTCCGGTGAACGTCACATTGTCGTAAGCCAGCGTTCCGGCCAAGTCGAAGCTGCTCGTACCGCTGTTGTAGTTGTAGAACTTGAGCGTCAGGTCAGCGCCCGTCAGCGGGAGGGTCGAGTTGCTGCTGTTGTAGACCGAGAAAGTCACCGAGTCGAGCGGGCCGGCTCCCGTCGTCAGAAGCTCGTCACCGATTTCCTCGGCTGGCGGGTTCAGACGTGAGTAGCCCGATGTCGCCGTAGCGACGTTCGAATACACGACCGTGGAGCGTGTCGAGTCGCCCATCGACGGAACCGCTCCTACAGGCAGTGGATCGGCCGTTTCGAGATCCAGTGCCAGCGCTGGCAGTGCCAGCGCCACTATTGCCGCTAACGCCAGTAATCTGTTCATCCCAATCTCCTCCTATAAGGAATCACGGGCGATGGCGCGGGGCCACCCCGCGGCCGCGTTTCCCGTACTCAACTAAACGCATGTCTTCAGTACGTCACCGCGCGCACACGTATTCGTCACACCGCATATACGCGGCACGAGTACGAGTATACGTGTCAATGACGAAACGACCCTCACAACCAAACGCACTCAGAAGCAGCCGCGAGATATGCCTGCTTCCGTTCCTCAATACGCCCAGCCCACTACTACTATATGCAGGCCGCCCCTGCCTAGAGAAGCCTATCTTCGGTTTCACTGGACCTGGATTTTTTCTCTGCCCAGCGCCCGCTAATAGACTGTACGCGGCGACAAACCATAGGCATGAGCGAGCGCGGTACATGGGGCAAGTGGACACTACGCCCGAATGTATATGCCCCAGGTGATCAATGGCCAGAAGTTTGGAGCTCACGCCGTGCCACAGTCACGTCCTCTAACTCATCCGCAACGGGTAGTCAGAGCACCGCACCGATGGTCGCCCGCGAGACTGGTCTCGTCGCAGTCGCTTACGAGCCCCCTATTCGTCTGCCGCCCCTAGGCAGCTGCACCTTCCGGTGTATGCCACAGCAGTGGAAGGAGCACAAAGCACGAGAGCCCGATCGAAATCGATCGGGCTCTCGTTGACACGCCTTTGATTCGCGTGCGCGGCTATTCGACGGCGACAGTCGCGCCGGCGGTCTCGAGTTCCTTCCGCCACTTCTCGGCGTCTTCCTTGCTGACACCCTCGAGAACTGGCTTCGGCGCCTCGTCCACCAGGGCCTTGGCTTCCTTGAGGCCCAGGTCGGTGCGCGCGGCTCGGACGACCTTGATGACCTGGAGCTTCTTGTCGCCGGCAGCCTTGATGACGACGTTGAACTCGGTCTGCTCTTCAGCAGCGTCGGCCGGGCCCGCGGCGGCCGGACCGGCCATCATGACGGCGCCGCCAGCGGCGGGCTTGATGCCGTACTCATCTTCGAGGTAATCCGCGAGCGACTTGGCCTTGATCAGGGTCAGTCCCGCGATCTTGTCACCGATCTCTTTGATGTCCGCGTCGAATACCTTCGCGGGGGCTTCCGCTGGTGCATCTGCCATGATTCAAATCTCCACGACTGCAAAAGTGTCGACCGTGCTGATAGCTGAGACCCCGCTGGCCTCATTTAATCCGTCTGATGGAGCAGTCAGCAACGCATCGTCTATTTCCACAACTCAGGACGAGCCACCGGTGGCGCGGCCGTCCGAACGTCGCCCGCCACGCTAGGCCGACTTGGCGACGACTTCCTCACCATCTTCCAACTTCTCGATCAGGGCCTTGATGCAACCGGCCACGCCGCCGCTGGACACCAGCACGCCGGCGATGTTCGCTCCGGGCGACAGGGCCATGCCGATGATGCGAGCTTGCAGGTCGGCCTTGCTCGGCA
This sequence comes from Phycisphaerae bacterium, assembly GCA_016935035.1. GTDB lineage: Bacteria > Planctomycetota > Phycisphaerae > UBA1845 > Fen-1342 > JAFGRR01. The sequence goes on from JAFGRR010000428.1 coordinate 4,654, forward strand.
TCTTGGCGAGGCCTTCCACACGCGACTCATCGAAGTACTCGCCCTCGAGCACGGCGCCGCGCAGCTTGAGCCCCTTGAGTTTCGGCAGCCATCCCTCGATGGTCTTGGCCACGTCCACAAGTGAGTCACCGCCCGTGACCAGGGCCGCCGGACCAACAAGCTGCTCGGCCAGCTTGCTGAGCGGGCCATCGGCAACGGCGCGACGGAAGAGGGCATTCTTGATGACCTCGAGCCGCATGTTCTTTGCGACCAGGTCGCGGCGCAGATCGTTCGTCTCGATTCCGCCGGTCTTGATCAGCTCGACCCACAGCGCGCTGTCCATCTCGGCGTAGCGCGACTGGAGTTCATTGGTGATCAGCTCTTTGACTGGTTTGCTCATCTCAGATCACTCCGCGGCTATGCTCGCCGCCTCGATTTCGACGGCCGGGGTCATGGTCCCGCTGATGCAGACTTTCCTGACAAACACACCCTTGGCCGCCGACGGCTTCATCCGCCGAATGTGACGCACAAAGGCTATGATATTCTCTTTCAGATCGGCCGGGTCAAAGCTGAGCTTACCGACGACGGCGTGGACGTTGCCGCCCGCGTCGTTGCGAAACTCGACCTTACCGGCGGCATAGTCCTTGACGGCGGTGGCAATGTCGGGCGTCACGGTGCCGCTCTTGGGCGAGGGCATCTTGCCCTGCGGGCCCAGCACGCGGCCGAGCTTGCCAACCTTGCCCATCACCGCCGGGTGAGCGACGGCAACATCGAAGTCCATCCAGCCTTTCTGGATCTTGTCGACGAGTTCGTCGGCGCCGGCCTCGATGGCACCGGCGGCCTTGGCGTTCTCTACCTCGTTCTCCGGGCAGAAGGCGATGACGCGCTTGGCTTTCCCGATGCCCTTGGGCAGGCTGATCGAGCCGCGGATCATCTGGTCGGCCTGTCGGGCATCGATGCCGAGGTGGCAGACCAGGTCAACCGTCTGGTCGAACTTCGTCTTGGAGAGGGTTTTGAGGGTTTTGAGGGCGTCGTCGAGTTCGACAGGAGTGGTTTTGACTCGTTCGACGTCCTTGTTGTAGCGTTTGCTACGCGCTCGCATCGCACATGCTCCCACTGCTGTACGGCCCGTGGTCAGGCCCTGGGTTTATTGAAACGCGCCGCGCGACGCGCGGCCGCGAGTCTACTCCTCGATCTCGATCCCCATTGACCGCGCGGTTCCTTCGACCATCCGCATGGCCGCGTCCTCGTTGAACGCATTGAGGTCCTTCATTTTGGTCTCGACGATCTTGCGCACGTCGTCGCGGGTCACCTTGCCGACCTTGATCTTGTTCGGCACGCCGGAGCCCTTTTCAACCAGGCTCAGCGTGGGATCCAGCGGTTTGGCAGCCTGCGCGAGCAGAACGGCGGCGGGCGGACTCTTGACGACGAAATCGAAGGACTTGTCCTTGTACACCGTGATTTCAACTGGGCACGTCAGACCGTTCATGTCCTTGGTTCGCTCGTTAAACT
>JAFGRR010000429.1 GCA_016935035.1 Phycisphaerae bacterium
CTTACGTCCGCCAGCGCCGCGCAAACAGATGCCATCACTCCCCGCAAGCGGTGTCTCCGATGCTCCTTTGCCCGTACGACCGACCCCGGCGCTGACGCTTGTATTACTAACTCCAGAGGCTCACGCTAGGCTAGGTCCCTTGCCATCAGGAACATTGCGTTCTTCTCCGGTCCTATCCAGCCGGTTGCAGAGCAGCTCGATGGACTCGACCGGGTTCCTGTCGCTCGGCAGGCCGCGGAGCATGTAGAACCTATCCCAAAACCGCGATTCTGATCTGAGCCGCAACCGTGAGGGAGCGGTTGTGCCGTAAAACGAACGGTTTCTCAGTCAACCGCTTCCTTACGGGCGCGGCGTGGTTCGGTTTTGGGATAGCTTCCAGGCCTTTTCGAGTTCCTTCGGGTCAGTCAGCGATTCTTCATTGCATGCGTACGGTCCACCGAGCGCGTAATGCCACAAAGCACCTGAGCCGCATCTCACCCATCTGCCAGAATTGTTCGGCACTCTCGGCTGTCACTGCTCGTGCGCCGTCGTCGCCCTGCTGATGAAGTCCAGCAGGACTTGGCCGGTGTTGCCCGGATCGTCGGGCAGGCCGCATTCATAGTCGGCCGTGAAGTGCGTCTTGCCTTTGAGCTCGACGGCGTCGGCGCGGCCGCCGGCGGTTTTTATCAGCTCGGCCATTTTCTCGCTTAGCTCGCGCGAGCCGGGGTTGCCCTCGCCAGCGCTGGCGAACATGAAGTATGGCATGGGCTTGGCGTCGCCGATGTGGGCGATGGGCGAGGCGTCGCGCTGGGCGGCCTCGTCGGTGCCGAAGTTCTTGGCGATGTAGTCGTGGTACATTCCGCCAGCGGTGTACTTGGCGGGCAGATCGTAGGCCCCGCCGCTCCACGCCACCACGCCGGCCAAATCACCCGGTTTCATGTCCACGGTCGCAAGTGGGCGCGGATCGAGTCCGACGAAGGAGACGATGTGGCAGCCGGCGGAGTGCCCCATCAGGATGATCTTGTGCGGGCCGCCACCATGCTTGGCGATGTTGTCGCGTACCCAGCGGACGGCGGCGGCCACGTCATTGACCTGCGCCGGGTGCTGGGCGACGCCGCTGAGGCGGTAATTGACGCTGATGAAAACTACGCCATTCTCGTTGAGGAACTTGGGCTTGTAGCAGACTTCCGACTTGTCACCCTTGGCCCATTCGCCGCGATGAGCGTAGACGACAACGGGAGCGTCTTTGACGCCGGGTGGGGCGTAGATGTCGAGGGTCTGCTGCTCACCGCCGCCGGTGACGTAGGGGACGTTCCAGGTGATGACGCTGCCGACCGCGACGATCGGGACGCGCGGCGGGCGGTGTTCGGCGGCGATGACCGCTGGCTTGGATGCGTTAGCAGCCGGCGTCTTCTGTTCATCCGCACCCGCCAAAACGAGGACTGCAAACAACGCCACAGCGACGCCGATCGTGTTAATCCCGTATTTCGTGGCCACGCTGTCCTCCTCAAACGAAGCGATGCACGGCACTCGTTATTCCTGCCGTTGTGTTTGGCTCAGTTGACTTACTCAAACGCGGCGACCGGGTCCTCGTAGACGGTTGGCCCGCTCAGGTTCTCCAGTTTCTTCTGTTTGAAGATCTCGGCTGTGTCGCTGCTATGGCGTGCCTGCGGGAAACGATCGCCCAAGATCGGTTGCACGTGTCCATCGGCAAAAGCCACGTTCGCCATGCCGCTGAGTGTGTTCAGGCCGGGATGGCGATAACCGACGCGGCTGTTCTTGTCGCCCAGACGCGTCACCGCCTGCCGGCCCATGTAGATCCCGTCAGAAACGACCACCAGCCGGGCCGGGTCCTTGGCATGCAGTTGCCGCAGCCTGATGTAGCGGCCATACGCGTCCGGCCCCAGACCGACTGAGCCCGTGTAGTAAAGGTCTGAACCTTCAATATCCGACGGGCGGCTATTGCCGATGGGGTTGTACGCATTGATCCAATAGCTCACACGGATGATCTTGTTGAACCCGCGCTCGGGGATCGCGACAGCGACCTTCGGCGCGCTGTCGCCGCCAACCTCTGTCATCTCGAGCGGCCAATCGACCCAGCCGCGCGGCTTCTGCGGATCGGTCCCGGTTTGGCCGTCCTTCATGCCCTCGACGTCCACGGTCTTCGAGCAATAGAAGATTGTGTTGGTGTGTCGTTCACGGCTGGGCACGACTCCGTCGCGATCGAGAATGGCCGCCCAACCGTCGAGCGGCTTGCCGGGCCCGCCGCTGTAGTTGTCGCCACTGGCCGCGGGCGGCATGTTGTACGAGGGAACGTTGAACTCGTTGTTTTCGGTGTTATAGGCAACCAGGCCGATGCCGATGTGATGGAGGTTAGCCTTGCACTTGGCGGCGGAGCCTTGCGCGCGGGCGTGGCCCAACGCCGGCAGAAGGATGCTGACCAACAACGCGATGATCGCCACCACCACAAGCAACTCAATCAGAGTGAATCCCGGGCGTCTGCTCACGTTCTGACTCCCTCATCCCCCCGGCACCGCGCACAAATACCCTGTCCCGCCCCGCGACCTTACATACGGTCGGCGGACTGAGTATAGACGCCATCGCGACGGCGTACAAGTGCCGCGAGCGCATCACCTCGACATAGGATTGACTGTTCGGCCTAGGCTGCTTTCCGTCTGTCAGCAACCAGTTCCTTGCCCGACCGACTGCCCCACACTCATCGACTTCGCGTGGAACACCGAGTCTCGCGTTGGCACTTCCGGCCCCGGCAGGAGAACCCCGCCGGACATGATGACCTGTATCGCTTCCTCGACCGTCCAGTCCAGGTCAATCAGGTCGGCGCGTTTGACGAGCAACACGAAGCCGGTGGTCGGGTTCGGGGCCGTGGCGACGAAGACCGCGCATAGCTCCTGGCCGCTGCCCGGGTCCGTGGTAAC
>JAFGRR010000430.1 GCA_016935035.1 Phycisphaerae bacterium
CGCACGAGAGGTCATATCTTCCTCTCCCCCCCCCGCCTGCATTTACAGTCGCGAAGCCCGCTCTGGTCCCGAACTAACCGAATATCCAAACGTGATTACATAATTTTACGCGAAGGGCCGCGATAGTCAAATCACCGCATACCCATGCGGCCGCAATCGTTACGATCACGGACTCTTCGAAAATCGCGCGCCACGGAATGGGGCCCCGCTCACTCGGCCGCCAACGGCAACCAAATGGTGGCAGTGGTGCCGTGACCGACTGTGCTGGCCATTTCCACGCGCCCGCCGTGGGCCTCAATCAGTCGCTTGACGTTGGGTAGTCCGAGGCCGACACCGAAGCCCTTGGTGCTGAAAAGTGGCTCGAACACGCGCTTCAGCTCTTTTTCCGGCATGCCAGGGCCGTTGTCGGACACTTCAATAGCCAGCCAATCATCACGCACCGCTGTCGTGACCACTATCCGGCCCTCCGGCTGCGCGACGGCCGCGTGAGATGCGTTTGAGACCAGGTTGATAATGCAGCGCAGCATCTTGTCGCGATCCAGCGGCAACTTGACGCCGGCACCGAGTGACAGTTCCACGGTGACGTTGAGCGGCACGGCCTGCTCACGCACTGCTTGTGTGAGCCATTCATCGATATTGGTATTCGTCAACTCGAGTTTTGTGACTCGCGCGAAATCCAGTAGTTCCTCGATGATTTCGTCACAACGGATGATGTTGCGTTCGGCGCGCTCCATCGCCTCTTCGACACCCAGCCCTCGCCCGCGAACTAGCTCCGCTATCGTGTACAGCGTGGCCTGGAGCGTTCCCAAGGGGGTGCGCAACTCGTGGCTCACCGTCGCCGTCAACTGGCCCAGCACCCCCAGCCGCTCCTGTTGCAACAGCTTCTGATGCACGTCTTCCAGTTCCGCCGTGCGCGCCCTGACGAGTTCTTCCAGATGCTCGCGGTAACGGGCCAGCTCTACTTCCGCACGCCTGCGATCGGTAATGTCCTCACCTGAACCAAGCGATCCGATGACGCGACCAGCATCGTCTCGCGCAATAGCGTTGTGCCAGGCGATTAAACGCTCCTCGCCACGCGCGGTGACAACGGCATTCTCAAAGTACTCGAACGACTCGGTACGGCCGGCCACCAACTCGGCAAGGCACTCCTTGGTTCGCTGGCGATCCTCGTCTGGCACGAATCGGTCTAACCACAATTCGCCCAGAACGTCTGCTTCCACCACGCCGAGCATGGCACAGCCAGCGCGGTTAAGCAGGGTGATCCGTCCGTCGGTGTCGAGGGCAACAGTGATGACCCCGACTACATCCAGATACTCCTGTAGCATGTTTTTCGCTTTCCCCAGTGCCTCTAACGCCTGATTGCGCTCCGTGACGTCCTGAACGGTGCCATGCAACTCGATGACCTCGCCTGACTCACCGCGGTTGACCTCGCCAATCAACTCTACCCAAAGCACATTTCCGCCAGGATGCAATATGCGGAACTGCTCCCGGACAGGTTGCCCGCCTTTGATTGCCTCCTGCACGGCCCGGTCGAGACCATCCCAATCATGCGGGTGAATGATCTCGCGGTGCTCCAGCGCTGTCGGCTCACCGGCAGCCGGATCACGCCCGAATATGCGAAAGGTCTCTGCCGACCAGGTGAGCTTGTCACACGCCACGTCGTATCGCCAGCTCCCGACTTTGGCGATTGCCTGAGCCAGCACGAGCGCCGCCTCACTGTCGCGTATGGCGTCCTCGGCCTGCTTGCGGTCGGTGATGTCGGTCACGACACCGACAATCCCGGCCAACGCTCCGTCCTGATCGACGTACGTGGCCTTCTGGAAGAGGACGGCGCGCTCACTGCCCCCGATATGCCGCACGCGCGATTCGTATACCTGTCGTTTCTGGCCCTCGAGTAGTGCCCTGTCGGCGGCGTCATAGACGTCCGCGATGTCCTTCCCGAACAGATCATGAACTCCGTGCCCGATGAGTTCATCGCTTTGTCTGCCCAACCAGTCGGCAAGCGTCTTGTTGCATCCGCGGTACAGTCCGTCGATCGATTTCCAGAACACTCCACTGGGTATCTCGTCAATCAACATCTGGAGGAACTGTCTCTGTTCTCGCAGAGTGTTCTCGGCTCGCTGGCGTTTCAGAAGACTCCACACGGTGTTGCCGAAGAGTGACATTTCGCGCGTGTCGGACTCGTCATACGGATCGGTTTTGTTTCCGACCCCGACAATCGCCACCAGGCGACCGTCATCGAAAATCGGCGCGTTGGCGTGGCGGAAGACCGGCACGTGTCGGGGCGAACACCCGTTGCGGTCTGGCCGCGGCGCATAGTTATTGTGGATCACCGGCCGGCGCAGTCGCACGCACTCCGCCCACACACCACCTCTGTCAACCTCCAGGTGGGGTGTGTTGCCGATGCCGCAGTGCTCGCTCGCTCCACGTGACCACGTGTACGACTCAATCGTGCGCTCGTCCTCGGCAATTAGGTGCAGGTACCCGATGTGGCTACCGGTCAGCCGCACGATCTCTTCAGTCGCCTTCTCAATGAGATCCCGTTCGGTCAGCTCGACAGACTGGCTCAGCCGCAGCAGGGAGCGCAGGCGCTCATCCTCGAGCCGGAGTTTACCCTCCGCCAGCTTGTGTGACGTAATGACATGGTGGGCGATCACAACACCGCGCTGACCCTCGCCCGACAGCGGCGTGACCGTCCCAACGAACCAGCGTCTTTCGTCAGGCGAGTGGCAGGGATACTCCATCGTGCAGGCCGGCTCACGGCTATCGAGAACAGCGCGAATGCCCTCGGCAAACTCGCGGGCCCCCTCCGCGTGTTCGCCGGTGGCTTCGTCACAGACACGGAGGTAGTTGGTGCCGACGGAAACCGCCTCCGCCGAGATACCGTTGTCCTCCGCGAATTGCCGCCAGGACTTGTTGACGAGTGTTATGTCGCCCCGTTCGTCCAGCAGGGCGATATTGGCGGCGAGCCCATCCAGCGTGGAACGCAGGGAGCTTTCCGACCGGCGCAACTCCTCCTGCGCCTGCAAGAGTTCGGTCAGGTCCTCGACCATCTCGATGGCGGCCATCACCTTTCCGTGTTCGTCTTTGATCGGGGACGCGACAACGCGATAGTTGCGAGCTCCACTCTTCCGCGGTGTAGCTGTCAGCCCTTCGTGTACCTGCCCATCCCGAAGCGTCTCGACCATCGGGCAGTAAGAGCAGATGTCGTTGAGCGGCGGATCATTGAAGGCCTGGTAGCAGATGGGCCGGTCACTCGGGTCAATATCAGGAAACCACTCCTTCATTTGGCGATTGAGTTCCAGGATCTCCATGTTCGTGCTGATTACGACGACACCGATGGCGATATTGTCGAATACCGAGCGGAATTTCTCCTTGCTCGCCCGCAGTTTTTCCTCGGCCAGCTTGCGCGCGGTGACGTCCTGGGCCGTGCCGAATATACCCAGCGCCTTGCCGGACTCGTCGCGTGTGATGTCCGCCTCGTTGTGAATCCACGTGACTTTGCCATCCGCCCGAAGGGCGCGATATTCAAAGGTGAAGTGGTTCTGTGATTCAACGGCCTGTAGAACGGCTGCCTCCCACGGTTGTGTGTCATCCGGATGGATGAATGAGCGAGCCAGCTCAAGCGATGGCGCAACCTCGCCGGGTTCCAGACCGTGAATGCGATATGTCTCATCTGACCACGTTACCCGGCCAGTGGTTACATCCCACGACCAACTGCCGATGCTTGCGACACCCTGCGCGCGAGCCAGATCGCCCTGACTGGTTCGCAGCCGCTCC
>JAFGRR010000045.1 GCA_016935035.1 Phycisphaerae bacterium
CGCCGGTACAGGTAACGTTGGTGCATGCGCACGGTGTTCGTGGTGATGTTGAGTCGGTCGGCAACCTCGCTGGTGTGCATGCCAAGGCACAGCAAGCGTGCCACGGCCTTTTGTCGCCGAGACAGATGCAGTCTGCGTCCCATCTCGTCCCAACAGGTATCGGAGTAGAGCTCTGGCAGGATCTCTTGCTCGCCGTCCATAACTGCGTTCCCCTTTCAAAACACGCCCCACCTTGGTCCCCGGGCCACATTGTCCTGCCGCTCGCGTCGGGGCTGTTTGCCAGCGGCAGCCCGCGTCGGTCCCTTGAGGTGCCCCCCCTCCGACACGACGGCGAAACAGCTTGCCAGCCGCGCGGATTGACACCCAAACTGGCACAACGCCCGTTCGGATGTAAGGTCCCGGCACACATATAGTGGTGATATGTAACGATCACTCACGCAGGAATCCGGGGTTTTTTCGAATTTGGCTTACAGGAGTGCAGGATTGGCGTGCGCGCACATACAGAAAAAGTCTGGGCGAGTTTCGAATGAACGGCTTTATTGGTTGCTTGAGAGGATCTTGAACAGACCAACAATACCGCTCAGCAAAAGCGACAATGTCAGTAGAAAAAGCAGCATCGCGACGGCGAAACTCAGAATCGGCCAACTCGAAAGCACGAGATCATGCGCCGCCGGTGTCAAAGACCCGATCAGCCAGATCACCAGCCCCGCCAGCACGATCGCCCCCACCGCCCCGCGCTGGTGACCCTCGAACGGTGCCATCCGCACCGTCAAGCACACCGCCAGATACAGAAACAGCAGCGTTGGCCAAGCCGGCAGATCGCTCGCGATGATCGCGTCCAGCATGTTCTGCATGGCATCGATGCATTGCCGCGGCAAGTCCCAGGCGGCTGCGATCGATGTCGGCAGCGTCTGCTGCACTTCGAGCGAGCCGCTCTGCGACATCACGCCGGTGCCCCACAGGTTCGTCGCAACGTACAGGCACGCCGCGCAGGCCACCAGCGGCAGCAGCCCGACCAGGATGGAGCCAAAGATCGGGATCTTGTGTGTCTCGGGTTGCTCGGAGGTCGGCTCGCCCTTCTCGTCGTCACCCATTAGCTTGGTGTTCTGGACGGCGTTGCCGGTCACGAGCAAGCCGAGCACGTGGCCGAGCTGCGCAACCAGCGTCCCGGGCAGCAAGATGGAATTGACAATGCGGGGCTTGATCAACCGGCTCAGCAGCGAATGCACCCCCCAGGCCGAGAAGATGATCACGAACAGCCAGAATGTCAGGGCGGCGTAAAGCATGGTCCCACCTCGCTCGACACACCGCGTAGAAACCCAATCGCCACGATCCATCGTGGCCCCGCGCACATTATCCGCCGTCGCCGGCAAAAATCCAGCGATCACGGCCCGGCAAATGCGCACCCGCGGCTCAACTCCGTATTCGCAGGCGAGGCGTGAATATGTGTCCGCACACGCAAAATCTGGCGAGAGCAGTGCAACGCCACGTGCGCCATGGTTTTGTGAGCCGTGTAATTCCGGGAAACGCAAGAGCACGGCTCCCAGAGCCGTGACACACCGAGGACAGATTCACTCACTCAGTTGTGGCTCACGCCGACGGCTGCTTCGGATACAGTAGTCTGAATGGCGGATGAACTCGTGAGTATCGGCGCGGACCTGATCGGCCAGACCGTTCGCAATGCGGCGCGGCCGGAATGCGGGGATGGTAAGGTGCTGCGCGTCCAGCAACTCACCGGCGGAGCCAGCCCGACCTATCGCGTCTCCGTGCAGTTCTCGATCGGACACCGGCACCTGATCGTGCCGCCGGCGCGAATCATCGTGCCGCGGCCCGAGCCGACCCGTGCCTCCGGCTGGCTGGCGAGGGCCAGCAATGACACGCTGGACGACAAGCTCCGCGGTTTACCCGAGCAGGTCGTCAATGTGCTTGGCACGCCGCGCGAACGGCTGGCGGCGGCCCTGCCGCTATACACCTACACCGACGAGTCCGAGTCGCTGCTGAAGTGGGCGCGGAACCAGACGGGTGTCGCCGACGCGCTTTCACACTGGAATCGTGACGAGCTCGACGTGGCGTTCGCCGCTTTTTGCAGCGAGCGTGACGCGCACTTCCGCGCGATGGCCGCGCTTGTGCAACAATCCGAGGGTCCCGCAGCCCTGACAGCCCTGCTCGACGGACTGCCGGCGACGCTGAAAACCGCCGTGCGCGAAGCCCTAAGCCGCGTCATTTGACGGCGTCGCAGTGCCACCTCCGACGGTCGTGTCAAATTCTGATTGCCGTCCGCCGGCCGACTTGTTACAAAACGGCGGGCCATTTCACGAGTCTGGGCGGAACTGCAAGCAGAGGGCGCAATCCGGCGTATGCTCGACAAGCGAAACCGCGACAACGCTTCGCGCGAGGGCGCCGATTGCCACGCATGGAGCAACACCATGAGCACGCGGACAATCACCCTGAATCTGGCACTGGCGATTCTCGGAATCACACTCACCGGGTGCTACCTGTTTGGGACAAGCCCGGAGACGATCGACGACCCGCCGGGCACTCACCCCGAGTTGGCCGGCCAATGGGAACTGACCGGCAGCCTGACCGGCACGATGGGCATCCTGACGGTCGACGAAACCGGTGACCCGATCAGCGTGAGCGGCAGCCCCGACGTAGCGTCGGTGTTGGGTGCTGGTGCGATCACAGCGGATGGCACGCGGCGCACGGCAGCCAACGGACTGGAGTACATCGGCACCGGTCAGGCGTTGCTGAGCGGCGATCAACTCACGATCACGATCGACGTCACCGTGTACTCAGGCATCCTGCAACTGGGCACTTTCTCGCTCAACTATTCAGGAACACTGACTGACGCGGATCATGCCACGGGCAACGCCGTCATCACGCAGACGCTGCCAGGGATGCCGTATCAGTACGAGGAGACGATCGACGCGGAACGCATCTCGTCGTAGTGGACTGACACGCGCGTTGGCCCGGACGCACGCACCGCTACAATGTCGCGACGAGGTCGGGTTC
>JAFGRR010000431.1 GCA_016935035.1 Phycisphaerae bacterium
CGTCGCCGTCAACGAGGCGCTCGAGATGCTCCGTGCACGCGGCGTGGTCATCGAGGCCGATGCGACGGCCGCCACGGCTTTCGAGCGGCTGGCCGAGCTTTATTACGGCGATCACCGCTCGCTGGCCGCGGACACGCGGCTGGAGACGGCGAACATCTGGTACTGGCGTGACAACATCCTGCAGGACGTGCCCATTCCGACCGAGATCTTCAACGAGGTCATGTGCATGCGGATGTGCGAGAAGGCACTGCATCTCGTCCCCGATCACAAGCCGGCCCTGGCCTTGTGGCTGGCGGCCAATCTTCGCCGCGAAGCCCAACTGGGCGAAGGCGAAGACAAGACGCGGTCCGGCAACTTCCCGACCGGCATCTACTTCGCACAGTCCGCCGGCGCCGAGTATTGCCAGATGGTGCTGAGCCGCGCGGTGCGCGACGGCGATCCGGCGGTCGCGTTGGGCGCGATCACGGCACTACGAAAGACGGCCGGACCGGCGAACCTGTTCCCCGGTCTCGACCGCATGCCGCCTTTGGCCGCGGCGCTTTCGTTCCCCGATCGAATGGTCCGCATCCAGGCGGGCTTGGCGCTGGCGTACGCCCGTCCGCGCGAGCCGTTCCACGGATCACAGAATCTGCTGCCCGTCTTGTCCGAGACGCTCAGCCTGCACGCCGGTGCGCGCGACGCTCTGGTAATCGATCCGTACGCTGACTCATCGAACCCGGTTGCCGGCGTGCTGCGTGAGGCAGGCTATGCGGTCATCGTCGAGTCAAGCCTGCTGGTCGGTCTGGACAAGGCTCGCAACGAGAGCCCTGGAACCGATGTGATTTTCCTGGCGTCGGACATCAAGGACCCGGGCCTCGAAGCCGGCCTAGAGACGCTCCGCAAGGAATTCCGCTTCGCCGCCACGCCGGTGGTGGTGATCGCCAAGGACGCCGAGCGGACGCTGGTGCGTGACCTCGTGCGTGGCGACCACCGCCTGGGCGAGATTGAGTCTGGCGATGCTCCGGAGCAGATTCTGGTCGCCGTCGCCAAGGTGTCGGCCGCCGTAGGTGCGGAGCCGATCACGCCGGAGCGTGGCGTTGCCCTGGCGAAGGAGGCGACCGAGGCGCTGCGTCTGTTCGCGATCTCGCACAACGCGATCTTTGATCTGGCGGCGGCGGAACCGGCCTTACTGAAAGCGATGAGCACCGAGGATGCCGAACTGCGGATCGCCGTGGCTCATGTGCTCGGCTATCTCCCGTCCGCCAAGGCTCAGGCCACCATGGCCGAGCTGGCGTTCAACGAAGAGACGGATGAGGCGATGCGAGTGGCGATGTTCGGTGCCCTGGCCGAGGCAGCCAAGCACCAGGGCAACCTGCTCGAAGCTGGACCGGTTGAGACGTTGATCAAGATCGCCGAGAGCGACGCGAATATGTTGATCCGGACGGCGGCATCGCAGGCGCTGGGCGCCCTGAACCTGCCCGGCAATCCGGCGAGCCAGATTATTCGCAACCTGTATCAGGGCTGAACGCCGCTCAGGGGCCTTTGTCTGGCCTGATTTACCGGACGGTGGAGCCCTAGCTGGACGGCCGGCATGCTGGCCGACTCACCCGGCTATCCGCCGCGGACCACGAGGAGTGATTGATGTTGCAGCTCATGCTGGCGATGTTCGTGGCCACCGCGGTGCCGGCGGCGATCGAGGTCGGGGCCGGGCCCGAGCCGTCTCCGACGCCTGTGGCGTGGGAGCTCGAGTTCAAGTACGAGCATCCGCAGCGCATTGAGATCATGCTGCCCGGCCAGGCGACACCGACCGTTTACTGGTACATCGTCTATACCGTGACCAATCCCGGCCAGCGCACCGAGCGTTTCTTCCCGACTTTCCAACTCGTCACCGATGATCTTGCGGTCGTTGATACCGATATGGGCATTTTGCCCGTGGTCTTCGATGCGATTAAGAAGCGCCACCGCGTCACCCACCCGCATCTCGTCAACCCGACTGAGGCCATCGGCGACCTGATGGCCGGCGACGACCACGCCCGCGAGTCGGTCGCGATCTGGCGGGCCGACGACCTGCTCGTGAACAGTTTTACCGTCTACGTGGCTGGCCTCAGCGGCGAGATTCGCTTCATGCCGAATCCGTCGTACGATCCGGACCAGCCGGCGACCCGCATGGTGACCGGTCCCGACGACCGCCAGCGTGAGGAAACAGTGAATCCGGAGCACTTCACGCTGCGTAAGACGCTGGAGCTGACCTACGAGTTGCCGGGCTCCACCGGCGCTCGCCAGGCCGTCCAGCCTGTCTTTAAGAGCCGCCGCTGGATCATGCGCTAGGCTCTCCCAACGGGTGGTATTGGTGCCTTGCCGGGGATTCCCGATTCTGCTACAATCCTGGGCTCTGAATCGGTTGGATTCTGCCCTCGTACGGAAGGCATGACGTTATGGCGCATAAAAAGGGACAAGGTTCATCGCGGAACGGGCGCGACAGCAATGCCCAGTATCGCGGTGTCAAGCTTTACGCCGGCCAGTTTGCCAAGACTGGGGCCATCATCGTGCGGCAGGTTGGCACGCCGTTTCTGCCCGGACACAACGTGGGCCGCGGCCGAGACGACACTTTGTTCGCGCTGACCGACGGCGTCGTCAAGTTCCAGGGCCGCAAGGTCCAGGTCGAACCCACCGAAGCCAGCGGCTAGCACCCCGATAGACGTTCGGGGTCAGGTGGAAGGCTGACGGCGGTGATGTGGTGGCCGTCGGTGTAGGTTTGTGTGGTACTCGAGCCCGCTCAATCCTGGGCGGGTTTTTCATGCGCGCCAACCGGATGACCTTTCCATAGCCTGGTAGGATTGGACCGGCGTATCTTTGGCTGTCGCTCCATTGGCCCGTTCTCGACCCGTCTGTGTTCGGTGGGGCGTGAATACGCCCGCTTGCTGCGGCTCGGGCTCTGACCTGGCCGTCGCGCGGGGACGCGGCGTGTGTCAGAGGTCGCTTGGCCAATCCCACTTGTTCAACTCGCCAAGTAGGGGATGATCCGTTAGATCGAAGAGCAGCGGCGTGACGGTGACGTAGCGGTCGTGCATGGTCGCGTGGTCGCTGCCGGGGCAGTCGGCGGGGTTGGGAAAGGTCCCGTCCAGCCAATAGATGGCCGAACCGTCGGTGTCCTTTTCGTGCCTGTAGTGTTCACGCATCGGCACGGTGGCCTGGGCACAGCAGCGGACGCCGAGTGGCGGCCCGGCATCCAGTGCGGGGATGTTGATGTTGAAGCAGGTTCCGGGCCGGATACGGTGCGTCGCGATCTGGTTGAAGACGCTCCCCGCGATACGGCCGGCGGCACCGAAGTCCAATTCGTCAGATAGCTGTAATGAAAAGGCTATCGCCGGCACGCCGAAGAACGCCCCCTCGATCGCGCCGGCGACGGTGCCGCTGTACAGCACATTGATGCCAGTATTGGCACCGGCGTTTATGCCACTGAGCACGAAGTCCGGCCGCTCTTCCAGCAGTTCAACCATCGCGAGCTTCACGCAATCAGCCGGCCGCCCGTCGACGCTCCAACCATGGAAGCGGTTGTTCACGTGAACTCGCCGTACCGCCATCGGGCTGCGCACGGTGATGGCGTGCGCCATGGCCGACTGTGTCGTTTCCGGGGCCACGACATCGACGTGGCCGAATGGCGCCACCGCTTCGTACAGCGCCGCGATTCCCGGCGCGAGGATTCCATCGTCGTTCGTGATAAGGATGCGCATGCCGAGAGTATAGCAGGATTCCGGCGTGTTGCTGACTGATTGCAGGCGTTACGTGATGGGGACCTGTGCGGCATAGGGCTGGCTCTGGCCCGCTTCATCGCGGTACCAGACTTGGTTGCGGCCGTGCCCCTTGGCCTCGTATAGCATGGCGTCCGCCTCGCTTATCAGGGCTTCGGCCTCGGAGTGGCGTTCGCGTTGCACTGCGGCACCGACGCTGACCGTCACGGACAGCGTATTGCCGTCGACGGTGATCTGTGCGCGTTCGATGGCGCGGCGTAGGCGTTCGGCCACGTCGTTGGCCGCGTTACCGTCCGCGTCTGGACAGATGACGACGAACTCTTCGCCGCCAAACCGGGCACAGGTGTCATACGGGCGCACGGCCTTGCGGAGGAGTGCCGCCACCGTCGAGAGCACGACGTCGCCGGCATGGTGGCCATGCGTGTCATTGACCTTCTTGAAGTGATCGATGTCGAGCATGATGGCAGACAGCGGCGTGGCTATGCGCTGCGCATATGCCCAGGCTTCGTTGAGACGCTCAAAGAGCACGCGGCGGTTGAAGAGACCGGTGAGCGTATCGGTATTGGCGAGTTTCTCCAGGCGCGCGTTGAGCACCTGTAGGGCCGCATTGGCCTTCTGGACCTCGAGCCGCTGCGCGTAGAGTTCCTGCTGGAGTACCAGTGTGCGCTGCCCGCTGCGTATCCGGGCCAACAACTCGCGGTGGTGGTATGGCTTGGTGAGATAGTCGTCGGCGCCGGATTCCAGCCCCTCGACCACATGCTCCTGGTCCGTACGGGCCGTGAGCAGGATGACGTGCACACTGCGTAACGCGTGCATGGCCTGCATCTCGCGCAGCGCCCGGCAGAGGCTCGGTCCGTCCATCTCGGGCATCCCCCAGTCGGCCACGACGATGCCCTCGCCCTGTTCGCGGATCGCATCAAATGCGGCCCGGCCGTCGGCACACGGTGTGACCGTGTAGCCGGCCCGCTCCAATTGTCGCTGAAGAAGCTTGCGGGTAGAGTCGTCGTCGTCCGCAATGATGATCGACTGCATCGCCATTCGTCGTCGCGTTCTCCTTCCCTAAGTAACGCCCGCGATTAGCTGGCAGATCGCCGGCGCGGACGCAGCGTTGCGATATCATCGGTGTTTTGTGGTCAAAACACGCGTAAAGGATGCCCGGGTGATAGCTCCGTCTGATAAATCCGGCTCAGTGCGCCAGGTGGACATGGTGACAACGGGGCTCCTGCGCAGCAGAATCCCGGACTGACGCGGAGTGCCGGTGGGCAATCTGCACCGCGCGCTCGCTGTGCGCGACAACCCGGCCTGGACCAGCGATGACACGACCTGCCGACTCAGACAATCGCCCGCGACGCCACCGAGAGGACCAGCTTTGGCTTTTGCCGCGGCAGGGAGCCACTTGCACGGCCATGGTGGCGGACGTCGCGATCGACGCGCGCGTGCAGCGTCTGTACTCCTACGGCGTTCCCGAGACACTGTGTGCGTACATCCAACCGGGTGTAGTTGTACGCGTTCCATTCGGACGTGCCGATCGACTCGTGGACGGTTTGTGCGTGCGCGTGACCACTGGGGAGTGGGATCACACGAAGCGGCCGATAGCTGATGCCAGCCGGCTGGGCC
>JAFGRR010000432.1 GCA_016935035.1 Phycisphaerae bacterium
CCGAGGTCGATGGCGAGGTAGTTGCTGGTCGCTGGCATCAGACTTCCCGTGCCTCCGGCGGGATGGATGCGGCAACAAGACGCGGCGGCCTATGCGTAGGCGCCGCCCGATTTCGGCTTTCGACTCGCGCGCTCGCCGGCCACGCGTGCGACATAGCCGCTCTCGCGAAACGCGGCCAGCGGATCGGCCGGCAGATTGCGCTGCTTGCGATACTCGGCCAGCCACGGACGCACGTCGGTCTGGAACGCGTCGCGCAGCGTGTTCTCGGCGATGACGATATCGTCGGCGGCGCGGGCCGCCTGTAAGGCCGCGTGATCGACGAGCAGGGCCTTGGCGAAATGCTCCTGGGCCGTCAGCACGGTCTGGATCATGGCTTCGATCTTGGGCTTGAGGTTGTGCGACTGATCGACCATGTAGGCCAGCGGCAGGTCTTCGCCGCGCTCGGCTTCGGCCGCGACGATTTCGTAGAGGATGCGGAAGAGCTGATAGGGGTCCATGCTGCCGATGGTGAGATCGTCGTCGGCGTACTTGCGATCGTTGAAGTGGAAACCGCCGAGCATTTGTTCGTCGATCAGGTAGGCGACGATGTGCTCAATGTTGCAGCCGGGCAGATGGTGGCCGGTATCGACTAGCACGCGTGCTCGCGGGCCGGCGTACTTGGCGAAGACGTAGGCCATGCCCCAGTCGGCGATGTCCGTGTGATAGAACGCCGGCTCGAACGGCTTGTACTCAACCAGCATCATCATCTCAGGCGGCATGGCGTCATGCACTTCCCGCAGCGCGGCGGTCATGCGTTTCTTGCGGTCGCGGATGGAGTCCTGGCCTGGGTAGTTCGTGCCGTCGGCGAACCACAGGCTGAGGGCGTTGGAGCCGATGGCCTCCGCGATTCGCACGCTTTGAAGCATGTGATCGAGGGCGCGGCGGCGGACCTCGGGATCGCGATTACAGACCGAGCCGAACTTGTAGCACTGGTCCTGGAAGACGTTGGGGTTGATCGCCCCGATGCGCACGCCCAGCTTTTCGGCCTCGGCGGCGAGGGTCTTGGGGTCGCTGCCGTCGGGGAAATCCCAGAGCACGTGAACGGCGACGGTGGGGCAACAGCCGGTGTACTTGTGCACCTGGGCGGCGTCGGCGAGTTTCTCGGTGGTCGTCGTCGCGGCGGCGTCCTGGAGGAATTTGCCGAAGCGCGTGCCAGTGTCGGCGTAACCCCACGACGGCGTCTCAATCTGAAAGCGGTCGAACCTCGCCGCCAGTTTGTCCTCGGTCATGCCCGCGGGAAGTCTCATGTCCGTGCTCTCCGTTGGTCGACGGCGGCTCATTGGCTGGCCGCAGAATGCGATGTTGCGTCCGGACCTCGTGGCAGACGTCAGATTCGAGGCGTTTTCGACGTTCTACGTCGGCCACGCGTGGCCGACGCTACTTTCGCGTGGCCGACGCTACTTCTGCTGGCCGCGCTGTTTCAGAATCTCCGCTACGCGATCGGCGATGCCTTGGGCCAGGGCTTCGTGCTGACTAGCGATCGAGGCCGAGGTGCCGAAGTCGGGGTTGACGTACATTTCGCCGCCATGCGTGATGCGTGTGTCCTCGCCGACGCCGAAGCGTTTTTTGAGTTCGAGCAGTTCCATCTGCTTGGGCAGCGGCAGACGCTCGATATTTCCGAGTTGGGCGGCGAGCAGGAGGATGCGGCAGTAGGCATCGACGATCTCGGTTTTCCAGTAGGCCTGCTCGACGGAGTCGCCCCAACTGACGGTGCCGTGATTGCTCAGAACGACGGTGTTGGCCTTGCCGATAAAGGGGCGGACGGTCTCGGCGAAGCTCTGGCCGCCGGGGGTTTCGTATTCAGCGCGGGGCATGATGCCGAGGAAGATCTCGACCTCCGGCAGGATGCAGGTCGGGATGTCCACGCGTGCCACGCCGAACGCCGTCGCGTGTGGCGGGTGACAGTGCACGACGGACATGATGCTGGGGTCGGCCTTGTAGATTTCGAGATGCAGCAGGATTTCACTGGTGCGGTTTTGTGAACCGGCCTTTTGCCAGCCGTCGTAATCGACGACGCACAAATCGTCCTCACGCATGAAGCCCTTGCATATCTGCGTCGGCGTGCAAACCACGGTGTTTTCATTGAGGCGATACGAGATGTTGCCGTCGTTGCCGGCCGCGAACCCCTTGGCATAGAGGCGGCGGCCGATCTCACAAATCTCGCGCCGGATTCCCGACTCGTTTGCCATCACTTCTCCTTGCGGGGGCACCCCGCGTTACTTCGCGATCTCCACGCTCAATCCCATTTCGCGCAACGCGTCGATCGTGGCCTGGTCAGTTAAGCTGTCGGTTATCACGGTCTGCACATCGCCCAGCCCCGCGAACGAGACCGCCGACCTGACGCCGAATTTGCTGTGATCGGCGAGCAGAACCACGTGCTCGGCCAGCTCGATCATCCGCCGTTTGACGCGCGCCTGGGCGTCGTCCACTTCGCTCAGTCCGCGCTCCACATCGATCCCCTTGCTGGACAGGAACAGCGTCGAGATGTTGACGCGTTGCAGCGTCTGCTCCGCGAATGAGCCGATCCACGAACGCGACGACGGATCCAGCAGCCCGCCAGTGCTCAGCACACGCGTCTGCTTGCGGTTCCACAGTTCGGCCGTCGCCGGAAAGGCGTTGGTGACGACAGTGATGCGTAGATCGGGCAACCGGCAGGCGAGTTCGTGCGCCGACGAGCTGGCGTCCAGGCCGATCACCGATCCATCGCGCACGTGCGCGAGCGCCTGCCGGGCGATGCGTTCCTTGGCGGCGTGGTTGGCACCGCGGCGGATATCGAACGGCGTGTCGCGCGTCCGTTCGGCGATGGGGATCGCGCCGCCGCGAATGCGGACGAGCTTGCCCTGGCGGTCGAGCTTCTCGAGATCACGGCGGATGGTCTCTTCGGTGACGTGAAAGTCGCGCGCGAAGTCGGCGATGCGCCCGACGTCGTTCTCGGCGAGGCACTCGATGATCTTCTGCTGTCGTTCCGCGGCCAGTAAAGGCATGGATCTGTGTTTCTCTGCGATGCGGTTTGTATTCTGTGGAGTCTGTCGCTATTCTGTGGCATTGTCAAGCGTAACACAGGAGAATCAGGCTATGACGCCAACAGTACCGGACGCGGCGGCGGTCGTTGGTCGGAGTTGGTATTACGTTCGCACGGGGGCACACGTCCGAGAACTCACTACAACGCCGTTTGTTTCACACCGCCCGCTTACTCGGCATGCAGGAGATTGGCAATGACTCCCAGGATCACGACCTCGGTTTGGAGGCAACAGCGGCCGGCAATCGCCGGCGGCTACTATGTTGCCTCAGTTAAGTGTCATCTCAGAACCCGTGGAGCCTTACTCATGGTGACCGCGTTGAACCTCATCGGGGCGGCGGCGCTCGCGCAGTCCGCCGCGCCGCAGCACCTGCGTTGCGAGTATCGCGTCAATCCGCTCGGCATTGACGTGCATCAGCCGCGCTTGTCGTGGGAGGTCCGCGACGAACGCCG
Source organism: Phycisphaerae bacterium (assembly GCA_016935035.1). Classification (GTDB taxonomy): domain Bacteria; phylum Planctomycetota; class Phycisphaerae; order UBA1845; family Fen-1342; genus JAFGRR01. The sequence goes on from JAFGRR010000432.1 coordinate 3,512, forward strand.
CGGTGCCGTACAGAGCGCCTATCAGATCATCATCGCCGCCAGCGAGGACGACCTGCGCTCCGGTAAGTCGTTGCGATGGGACAGCGGCAAGGTGCAGTCCGACCAATCGTTCCACGTGCCATACGCCGGCCCGCCGTTGAAGTCCGGACAATACTGCTTCTGGCAGGTCCGCACATGGGACGCGGATGACAAGGCATCGCCATATTCTGAGCCGGCAGTCTGGTCGATGGGGCTGCTGAATCCCGATGACTGGAAAGGGCACTGGATTGGCAAAGACGAGCCACTGACGGTGGAAGACGCTCCCGACCTGAGCGGTGCGAAGTGGATTTGGTATCCCGAAGGCGACCCGGCGAAGAAAGCACCGGCGGAGACGCGTTACTTCCAGCGAACTTTCACAATTCCGGCCGGCGCACGCATCCTGGCGGCGCACCTGGCGCTGACGGTGGACAACAGCTACGAGCTGTTCATCAATGGGCAAAACGTCGGAAGCGGCAGCAACCACAACATCGCGATCAGCCGTGACGTGCGGGAGTTTCTGCGTCTCGGCGACAATATGCTCGCGGTCACCGCGACGAACGCCGGTAGCTCCGACAATCCAGCTGGCCTGATCGGCGTGTTGCGCGTCGAGTTGGAGGGGCAGGTGCCGTTGACCGTGCACACGGACGAGCTGTGGCAAGCCTCGATGATCGGTAAGGCGGCCTCGCCCGACTCGGACGGACCATCCTGGATCGCTGCCCGCGTCGTCGGCAACTTCGGCGATGGGCCGTGGGGCGAGATTGCGGTCAGGGCGACCGACAACCAGCGTTTGCCCGCTCGCATGCTCCGCCGTGAGTTCGCGCTGCAAAAGCCGATCAAGCGCGCCACCGCGTACATCTGCGGGCTCGGTTACTACGAGTTGTACCTCAACGGCGAGAAGGTCGGAGACCATGTGCTCGATCCCGGCCTGACCGATTACACCAAACGCGCGCTTTACGCGACGTACGACGTTACCGAGCAATTGCAGGCGGGTGAGAATGCCGTCGGCGTGATGCTCGGCAACGGCCGCTACTGGGCGCCGCGGCTGGCCAATCCGGTCGCCATGGTCACTTACGGCTATCCCAAGCTGCTCATGCGCATGCACGTCGAGTTAGACGACGGCAGCGCGACGGATATCGTCAGTGACGGCAATTGGAGGCTCACCGCCGACGGCCCGATCCGCGAAAACAACGACTACGACGGCGAGGTCTACGACGCCCGCATGGAGCAGACGGGTTGGTCAGAGGTCGGCTTCGACGATGCCGGCTGGGAAGATGCACAACTCGTCGATCCGCCGGGTGGCGCGATTGTGGCGCAGATGGCGGAGCCGATTCGCATCACGCGCGAGCTTCAGCCCGTGCAACTCACGCAACCACGCCCCGGCGTCTACGTCTACGACATGGGACAGAATCTTGTCGGCTGGGTACGTATGCATGTTGAGGGGCCGCGCGGTGCGCAGGTGAAGCTTCGTTTCGCCGAACGCCTCGATCGCAGCGGCATGCCCGAAGTCGCCAACCTGCGGTCCTGCAAGGTCACCGACACGTACATCCTGAAGGGCGACGGCCCGGAGGTATATGAGCCGCGCTTCACATATCACGGTTTTCGCTTTGTCGAGGTGACCGGGTATCCGGGGACGCCGACGCTGGACACATTGCTTGGCCGGGCGGCGCATTCGGATCTGCCGATGACCGGGGCGTTTTCGTGCTCGAACGAGCTGATCAACCGGATTCACCACAACGTGATTTGGGGCGTGCGCGGCAATCTGCGCAGCATACCCACCGATTGCCCGCAGCGTGACGAGCGTCAGGGCTGGCTCGGCGACATCGCCAACCAGGCCAAGGCCGAGATGTACGACTTCAACGCCGCCTCGTTCTTCGCCAAGTGGATGAACGACATCCGCGATTCGCAGGACGAGAAGGGCAGCATTCCCGACGTGGCGCCGGCGTACTGGCGGATTTACTCCGACAACATGACATGGCCCAGCGCTTATCTCATCATCCCGCGCTGGCATCACGAGCACTACGCCGACACACGGCTGCTCGCCGAGCATTACACCGCGATGTACCGCTGGCTCGACTACATGGACAGCTTCATGAAGGACGGCATCATGCCGCGCGATCAGTACGGCGATTGGTGCGTGCCGCCGGAGTCTCCCGAACTAATTCACAGCAAGGACCCGGCCCGCAAGACGCCGGCTGAGTTGCTGGGGACGGCGTACTTCTATTGTGACCTGCGCTTGTTGGCGGAATACGCGACGATTCTCGGCAAGACAGAGGACGCGAAGCAGTTTGCCGTGCAAGCTGCAAGGCTGCGCGACACGTTCAACGAACGCTTCCTCGATCGCGAGGCGATGGTCTACGGCAACGGTTCGCAGACGTCGAGCGTGCTGCCGCTGGCGTTCGGGTTGGTGCCCGACGATTGCCACGAGGCGGTGTTTGAGAATCTCGTCGACAACATCGTGAACAAGTGCGATGGGCACCTTGCGACCGGTTTGGTCGGTGGTCAGTGGCTGATGCGCGTCCTGTCCGACAACGGCCGACCCGACGTCGCCTACAAAATCGCCACGCAGCGGACCTATCCCAGTTGGGGGTACATGGCCGAACACGGCGCGACGACCATCTGGGAACTGTGGAACGGCGACAGCGCCGACCCGGGCATGAATTCCGGCAACCACTTGATGCTGGTCGGCGACCTGGAGATCTGGTTCTACGAATACCTCGCGGGAATTCGCCCCGATCCGGCGCGGCCGGCTTTCAAGCACTTCACGATTGCCCCGGTCTGCATCGACGATCTCGATTGGGTGCGGGCGGAGATCGGCTCGATGCACGGCCGCGTCCGCAGCGCTTGGTGGCGCGAGGGTGGCAAGCTGCACCTGGACGTTACCGTGCCGCCGAACACGACCGCGCGTGTCCACGTGCCGGCGAGCGATGCGAAGTCGACCATCAGTGAGGGCGACGCCGTGCTCGTGCAGGCCGGCACGACGAAAGGTGATTGCCCCGGCGTACGCTTCACCGGACGCGATGAGGACGGTGTCTGGTTTGATGTTGGCGCCGGCGATTACCGGTTTGTGGTCGGCGATTGAGTTGGCTTCGTTCACGGCGCGTCCGTATGACGGAAGGCGCGGGAATGCACCGCTCAAGAGCAGTGGCACATGGGGTGTTGACGGGAGACTAGCCGTGCGTTGGGCTGCCTGTGTAGGCCTCATTTGGTTGGTGATGGTGACGGGGGCGGGTGCGGAGCCGCCGGCGGATTTCCCGCACTTCGTCGTGCCGGGGGCTGATGAGGAGATGGCGGGGCTGCGCGATTTGTACTGGGAGCATTATGCGCGCGGCGGGCCGATGGCGACGTTGTGGGATCAGTGGTTGGCGGACCCAACGTTGTGGCCGGCGGTCACCACCGATGATCGGATGAACAGCATGCGCCGGCGTTGGCGCGACGCGCTGCGCGGGCGGATCATTGACGCCGAGGGCTACGTCGCCACGCACCAGCACGCTTCGATCGCGCATCAACAGGGCTGGCCGTTTCCGTTCTGGGGACAGGGCGGCGATGGGGCGTGGGGGTGGCACTTCTCGCTTGCCGGCGTGCCGGCGGGCTGGCACAACACCGCCG
>JAFGRR010000433.1 GCA_016935035.1 Phycisphaerae bacterium
GCCGAGCACGCCGTCCTGCACCTGCTCTACGCCCGCTTCTGGCACAAAGTCCTCTACGACCTCGGCCACGTATCAACGCCGGAGCCGTTCCACAAGCTCTTCAACCAGGGCATGATCCAGAGCTATGCCTACCGCGACGCGCGTGGCATGTGCGTGGCGCTCGACGACGTCGAGACGCGTGCCGACGGTGCGTATCACATGCACACCGGCGAAGCGCTCAGCGAGAGCGTCGAGAAGATGAGCAAGTCGCTCAAGAACGTCGTCAACCCCGACAAGATCATCCACGAGTACGGGGCCGATACGCTGCGTCTCTATGAGATGTACATGGGCCCGCTCGAGGCCAGCAAGCCGTGGAACACGCGCGACATCATCGGCGTGCACCGCTTCCTGCAACGCGTCTGGCGACTGGTGGTCGTGCCCGAGACGGCTGACGAGCGCAGCGGCGCCGGCGTGCTCAATCCCAAAATCGTCGCCGCGCGCAATGATGAGCTCGAACGCGTGCTGCACAAGGTGATTAAGAAGGTGCAGGGTGACATCGGGCGTTTCGCGCTGAACACGGCGATCGCGCAGATGATCGTGTGGGTCAACGAAGCCGTGAAAGCCGCAAGCTATGGCCGCGACCAGGTCGAGCGTTTCCTGATCGTGCTGGCCCCGTTCGCGCCGCACATCTGCGAGGAACTATGGCACCGGCTCGGGCACGAGGACATGATCTGCCAGCAGGTCTGGCCGGCGTTCGACGAGGCGTTGACGAGAGACGAGACGGTCGAAATTGCCGTGCAGGTTAAGGGCAAGGTCCGCGGCCGCCTCACCATCGCCGCCGACGCCAGCGACGACGACATTGTCGCCGCCGCCCAGGAGATACCGGCGGTAGCGAAAGACATAGCGGGCAAACCGATCCGCAAGTCGATCGTGGTGAAGGGACGGCTGGTGAATCTGATCGTGTGACGTCACAATCAGAGCCAGAGCGGAAGCGAGCGGGCATATTTATCCACAGATTGCGCAGATTTCGCAGATGCCAGAGTCCCATCTGCGTAATCTGTGGACACAGGTCTGTTCCGACTGCCGCGTTCGATGCACAGGCTTGGTGCCATGCCCAAGCGTCAAGCGCGGGCATGCCCATCCCCCCGGGTGCCACTACCCTTGAGCAGTGCCCTCCAACCCCGACCGCCACCTCAACAGAGTTGCACACCCCACACGTTCTTCGATAATACTGATGCGTACTCCGCACCGTCGCCGCACTGCTCAAGGGCAGTGGCACCCTTGGGGGCGCATTCGATGGTCGTCGACAAACCCGAGACTCCGAACAACGACGCCGACGCGTTGTCTCCCCTCACCGTCGGCACCTTCTGCCCCAACTGCGGCTACGACCTGCGCGGGTCGCGTAGCCCGGTCTGCACGGAATGCGGTGGCGACATCAACTTCATCCGCACCATGACCCCCGCTATCCGTTGGGAGCAGCGGCGGCAACGCGGCTGGATTCGCTCATATTGGTGGACCGTGGCGGCGACGCTGCTGGATCGCAAACTGATGGCCCGCCAGATGTGCGTCCCGGTCTCGTACCCGGCGGCCCAGTGGTTCCGCTGGATCACACTGCTGCAAGCCATCGCGGCCGTCGCCCTGTCGGCCTACTTGTTCGATGTGCGGAAGGTGATCGACTGGGAGGGCCAGTTCGGCGACTATCTGCCGATCGTAGCGGTCTCGCTGGGCGTCGCCGCCGTCCTGGTGCTGGCCGCCTGGACCGGTCTGCCGAGCTATTTCTTCCACCCGCGCTGGTGCCCCGTCGAAGTGCAGAACCGGGCCATCGCGCTGAGCTACTACACCGCCGGCGTGCTGGCCCTGAGCCCCTGGCTGATACTGGTGTACCTTCTCATGACCGAGGACCGGGGCGCCGTCGGCGCCGTGACCGCCCTGACGGCCGCCGCCATCATGCTCATCTGGTGGCTGCAACTGGTGCTGCTGGCCCGCCGGCTATTCCGCCGCCGAGGCCGAACCCTGCTCGTCGCCCTCTGCGTCCCCCTGCTATGGTGCCTCACCGCCGCCCTAGTCACCGTCGGCGTCGTTGGGATCCCGCTGTATGTCACCATCATCATCCGGCACTGGCCGGGGTGATGACGCCTCGCTGGGCCTCATTCGCACCACCGGCATCGGCCCATAGCGAAACAGGATGTCGCTACATGTCCGGTCCATCTTTGCCAAGCTGACCCGCACGCCGCGTGGAACGCGCTCGCCAGTCTTCTCCAATGTGACCATTCCACCGTCATCGGCACCGTCCTCACCAACGCTATACAGCCATACTGGCTTCGTGTCGCTGATATAGCCAAACGTACTACCGGTGGCACTAAACGGATCTGCTGGCAGCCTGTCCAGATACTCCGGCACAAGTGCATCGAGCTTGGCGGGTACTCGACCGTGATCGAGCACATGCATACGCATAGCCAGCGCAATCGCGGCCATGCGTCGGCGAGCACGTTCGCGATGTGTCCACAGTACGGCGATGCGCATACTGCCCTCATCAATCCCAAAACGTGTCCAGTCCCCTATTTCGTCCCCACCACGTTCCGACCAGAAGCGGCGATCACGATCATCCGGGAATAGAGGTGCCAGCAGGCCACGCTCGCTGTCCGCATATGTGTCGAGCATATGCGCCGCGCCCCTCCTCCAAGCCGGTTCAAACAGCCACCACGTGGCACGCATATACAAGACCGTCATATCGGGAGGCCACGAAACGGGCGGCGGCGTGCCACAATGCGAATCGAGTGAATCAAGGGTCCTGTAGCGCTCACGGTGCATGGCTGATCGCCAACAACCGCGAGCAACGCCATCGTCCAGCAGCGCGTTGACCAAGCTTAGGACCTCAGCTCGCGATGCAGCGATCACGCCGGGCTGGCATTCGTGCGGCTCGATGGCCAGAGTGTATCCCATCGTCTCGATGCTGCGCATCACTAGCTCACCGATCGTGTCGCAAGTCAGAGCATCCTCCACCTCGCCTTTGCGCTGGGCTAAAGCCCGCCGAACCGCCAGCGTGTCGCGTACGTACGCGAGAGTAGCCGCGTGGTCGCCCTGGTGGTGGGCATACATGGCCGCGTCACTAGCAGCCTTGGCGAGCGCGCGCCACGGGCTCCCATCCACTGGCCCCAGGGCGAGATTCGCCCCCCAAGGCCGAGCCCAATCGCCGTTGTCGACCTCACGCGCATCGCGCAGCAGATCTAACGGAACCCGGCAGGCCGCAAGAAGAGCAAGCGCCTCCTCTTCCCGAGCAACCAGGTGGTTCGGGTCAGCGAGAATGTCTCCCACGTATAGGGGATTGTTGGGATCGCTTGTCGTGAACCGCGGAACAGGCGGAATCGACGAAGTGGCTGCCAGCACTTCTCGCCACCTTTGCACGCCGGCGCTGTCCCCCGCGAACTCCCAATCCGCATCCTCCGGATACACCCCAAACCCCGCCGACCGCAGCTCGGCGATCTTCCGCTCCAGCGACCTATCAGCGGCGACGCCCCACCAGATGCGCAGCCCCGTCATCAGCACCAGCACGGTGCCAGCGCCGATCGCAAAGCGTTTCAGCCACCAGTAGCGCGGCGGCACGCGAATTGAGAGGTCTTGACCCCCATTGTCAGGCGTCGCAGCCATGCCGGCATTCTAACGCAGGCGCCGCCGGCGTGCAGCCCGTCGGTGGCGGAGGCCACCCAAGCACACCGGCATGATGCCGGTGCCACACGCTGGAGGCACCTCCTGTCCCACGCCCGACAGGCCAGTCTGAGGGCCGGCTCGGGTGGTCTGGCACGGTTTTGCGTGTGTTCTATCGGACAGCCCTGGTAAACCGGCGTTGACTTCACGCCGATGGGGTTCCTAAGCCTTAGGTGACAGGGTGCCGGTGCATGCATGGCGTGCATACACCCGCTTGTCTCGAAGAGTGCCGCTTCGACTTGACTTATAGGACGTTGCCTTCGGGCGACCTGACGCACTGCGTCGCGTTGTCCCGGAAGGAGGATGTATGGATAGGCTCAAAACCTGCCGGCGTTGGCTGGTCACCGGGACGGTTCTAGTCCTGACGATGGCTGCGGCAAACGCCGGCACTATCGCGACCTTCGCTGACCCTGCCGGCAACGGCTCAACCCCGTTGTTCGAGCTCGACGGTACGCAATTCACCGGCGGTTGGTATGACACCGGGCTGACGCTTGAGACGCCGGGCCTGCCGATTCCCGACATCGCCGACGCGACGTTTGAGATGAGCGATCTGACGGTGACGCCGATCGTCCCGGGAATCTTCTCAAGCACCGACGCGGGCACGGTGGAGTTTTACGACAACCTCAACCAGCTCGTGCTGCTGATCGAGTTTGACTCGGCCTATCTGACGACGCACGTCAGCGTTGGCGCCAGCGACGCCAATCTACAAAACGTCCGCTTCACCGTGCCGGGCGACCCGACTGTGTACACCGACGAGTACTTCTCGTTCAGCTTCGCGAACGGGCTGCCAACGGCCAATGGCTGGACCTGGACGGCGTCGTTCACGTCGTCGGCAGTTCCGGAACCTGGCACGGGCCTGCTGGTGCTTGTCGGTGGGCTACTGGCCGCTGTGCGTCGGCGCTGATATCGGACATCTGGCGGCATCGGGACATCGACTCGTCGTCTTGATGGCTGAGAATCCGACGAACAGTCGTGTTTTTTCTTGTGACGCCCGTGATACGCC
>JAFGRR010000434.1 GCA_016935035.1 Phycisphaerae bacterium
AAACCACCTGCCTCGACGCCGAACTCGTTAGGTCCGTCTGCAACGCGCCATACCTTGAACAGCGCAAAGTCAAATCGTGATCGGTATCATACGGGCCGCGTGAAAAACGACGAGCATCGAGGACCCGCGCTGGAACCAGCTCATATGGCGCTTAGGAAATCCGTCACCGGCCCCATCAAATCTCTCAGCTTTCGCAGCCCCCGCGCGCACAGTCCGTAGACGGCCCCCTCCGATCTGCCGAGCCGCTGCGCGATCTCACCCACCGGCAATGACTCCAGAAAACGCAGACGGATCACGTCGCGCTGATCGTCGTCGAGTTGTGCCATGCATGTAAGCAGTGCGGCGACCATCTCGCCCCGGCGCGCGATCCTGCTCGGTGTCTGGGTATGCCCGGCCAGCGTGCACAGCCGGTGCGCGTAGGTCGTTGCCGGCCCCGCGGGCTGCGGTCTGACTCGCGCCACGTCCCGTTTCTGCCGCCGCAGCATGCGTTGCCCATCACGCAACTGGTTCAGCGCCACCTGTTTCAGCCAGCCATAGAAGTGGGCCGGGCCGTCGAACTGCACGCGTGCAAACCCGCGAAACGCCGCCACATACGTGTTTTGGAGCACATCATCCGGGTCAATGAGAGCCCGCAAGGCGGGGTCAGCCGCCTTGGTAACCACCCGCCGCATCGACTCATGATAGGTAACCAGCAGCCGTTGCAGGGCCGCAACGTCGCCCCGAGCCACCGATTCCAGGTCCGCTCTCTGCCGTGCCTCGCTCATCGACGTCAATGATCTCGTTTCTCGCGCCCGTTAGCAACCTGTCAGGGCATCCTCCACGTAGCAGGCATAGCCGAAATCGGTGGTTTCGCGCTAAGAACCGTGCATGGCGTCGTATGTAGAGTAGGCGCGCGGATTACCGCGCACACCATCTGACAACAACAAGGGGTCGGAAGTGAACGCTAACAGCATGGGGATGCGAAACATGAAGGTCCTGGCAACTGTCATGGCTGCCCTAGTGGTTCTGACGGCTGCGGCCGAGACTATTACAGTCAAAAGCACCGACGCCAACGGCGAAAACTCGGCGGCGCTGGTCAGAGGCCGCGACTACTGGATCGTCGCCGAGGGCACCTGGTATCGCGATTCGGTGCACATCTGCGACACCGAATGGTATGAGTATGACCTGGACGGCGACTGGCGCGAGGAATACTCCGGCTACCCCGGCCTGCTCGACCTGCTGATTGACGACACGGAGGTCGACTGGCAGGGCTGGACCGGCGGCGAATGGAAGACGCACACGTACAGCTCACGGCATCGCTATCGCACCAAGTGGACTGGCACGGGTGACTCCATCAACTTGCGCATCTCCGCCGACCACTACCCCGGGGAGAACTCCGGCAGCCTCAAGGTGACAATCTCCGAAGCTGACGAGGAAGAGGACAATGATGCCCCGGAAATCGGCGAGAAATTCTCCGTTTGCAGCACCGACGGCAGCGGTGTGACATCACCGGTGCTGCGCGACGGACAGTGGTACCTGTTCGAGGTCAGTGGCACGTGGTACCGTGACTCCGTCCACATCGGCGATGCCGAGTGGTATGAGTTTGACTCGGACGGAGACTGGCGCGAGGAATACTCCGGTTATCCGGGCCTGTTGGACCTGCAAATCGACCGTACCTCGCCCGACTGGCTCGGCTCATCCGACGGCCGGAACTACGCGGCGCACACGTACAGCCCCTCCCATCGCTATAGGCTCTACTACGAAGGCCAAGGGCGTTCCGTGAATCTGCGCATCTATGACGACGCCTACCCGGGCGAGAACTCCGGATGCCTGGACGTCCGGATCACGGAAACCGACCCGCCGGACTCCGACGATGACGACACCCCCGAGATCGGCGAGGAGTTCTCCGTTTGCAGCACCGACGGCAGCGGCGTGACATCACCGGTGCTTGCCGATGGACAGTGGTATCTGTTTGAGGTCAGCGGCCTTTGGTACCGAGACTCCGTCCACATCGGCGACGCCGAGTGGTACGAGTATGACTTGGACGGTGACTGGCGCGAGGAATACTCCGGCTACCCGGGCCTGCTCGACCTGCAAATCGACGGTCAGTCACCGGACTGGCTCGGCTCATCCAACGGCGGGAACTACGCGGCGCACACGTACAGCCCCTCACACCGCTACCGCCTCTACTACGAAGGCCAGGGTCGCTCCGTGAATCTGCGCATCTACGACGACGCCTACCCGGGCGAGAACTCCGGCTGCCTGGACGTGGTTATCACCAAAACCAGCCGCCCCGAGTCGTCGTACGACGACACATCCGAGGCCGACGAATCGACATCGGCCGACGAAACGGACGACTACTACAACGACACCTACGAGACTGATGATTCCTACGATCAGGAGGAAACCGGATCGTCCAACGACTACGACTACTACTACGAAGACGACGCTTCTGTGCTTCTGCCGACCTATGGTTGCCCGGCGGCGTCAATGCTGTTGCTCAGCCTCGGCCTGACTGGCTTGGCCAGAGGTCGCCGCGCGGCCACACCGCCTGACGCCGGCAGACACCAGTCCTGAAGGTGCCCGCGCGCGTTGCTGGCTCTGACAGCATTCGCGGTAACGGGTGATACAGGGAGCGTTCTCACGCCGAGGTAATCCAGTATGCGACCCCGTTCAGCAACTACGGTGGCCCGGGGCAAATGGGAAGCATCGGAGGAGACCGACGGCAGAGTGGCTCCGTCAGGCAAACGCCGGAGACAAGGCCGCTGACTGCCGACATAGGCAGCGATAAAAAGGACGCCTGCCGCGTTTCCGACCCACCGACTAGCCGGCTTAAGCCCGTTCGACCAGTTCCCGGGCTGCCATCCTGCAAACCCGAAACCTCCCGCCGCGTTGCCCATGGACGGGTTTCGCTTACAATGGTGAATCGGCGATGTCGCCGGGAGGTAGTGAGCCATGTCGGGACATTCCCATTGGGCAAGGATCAAGCGGGCCAAGTCGGTCACGGACGCGCGGCGCGGCAAGGCCTGGAGCCGGCTGGCGCGCGGCATCATCATCGCCGCACGCGCGGGGGGCGGCGACCCAGAAATGAACCTCAACCTGCGCTATGCCATCGACGCCGCCAAGGCCGAGAACATGCCCAGGGACACCATCGAACGCGCCATCAAACGCGGCAGCGGTGAACTCGGCGGCGCGGAACTGGTCGAACTCAGTTTCGAGGGCTATGGCCCCGGCGGCGCCGCCATCATGTGCGTTGCCCTGACCGACAATCGCAACCGCACCGCGCCGGAGATCAAGAAGATCCTCGAACAGCGTGGCGGAAACCTCGGTGCCCCAAGCTGCGTCTCCTGGATGTTCTCCAAGCGCGGCGTGATCACCGTGCCGACCTCGGCCGCGAGTGAGGAACAGCTCACCGACATTGCGCTCGAAAACGGGGCCGACGATATTCAGCAGGTAGGCGAGGTCTTCGAGCTGTCCTGCGATCCGAGCGCCTACGATGCGCTGCGCAAGGCCCTCGATGAGGCCGGGATCAAGCCCGACAGCGCCGAGCTCTCAATGGTGCCGTCATCGAACATCACCCTCACAGGCGACGACGCCGCGCGCATGCTTAGACTCGTCGAGGCCCTGGAAGATCACGACGATGTGCAGAACGTCTACAGCAACTTCGAGATTTCGGACGAGGAGATGGAACGCCTGATGGCGTGATGGCCCGCTCCTCTGACTACTGACACCTCTGGCGGATCACATGCGGGAGGATCTGGGGTGAAGAGCACAGGTATGCGCGCCTTTCTGATCACCGTGGCCGCGGCAAACGTCTGCACGCTGACCGGCTGCATGGCCGCGGCCAAGCAGGCCTATTACGAATTCCGCGGCGCCAAGGCCGACATCGCACTCAACAGCGAGATCAGCGACGACGCCCTCATGCACTACCAGGCCGTGCGCTTCATGCCGGCCACAACGACGCTGAGCCCCAAGCTCTGTCCGTCGAGCGTCAAGCAGTCCTATGACCGAAACGCCGCCAAGCTGACAACCGAACTCAACGACCTTTACCCCGGCGGCGGCCAGACGCTCAGCATCTCCAGCGAGATTCAATACTACGAAGAGAAGGGCCTGCTCGGCGCCGCCATGCTGTTGGTGCGTGTGAGAATCAACGACGGATCACACCTCATCGTTGACGCACTTGTGTTCGTCAGAAGCAAGTCCTTCCGCGACAGCGGCGTGGATGGAATCACAAAGGCCGCGATCGATGGCGTCGCCAAGTTCCTCCGCGAGGGCAAGGGCGAGTCCGGCAGCCTGCTCGACGCCCTCCCATAGGCCGGCCCCCGTAGCTGCCGCCCCCCCGCGGCGGCCGTAGTGTCTCGGAAGGCGCACCGCGCCAGCGCAGGCACAATGCACAGTGGCTGCGATGTGGCGCGACGATCAACTATGAAGACGGCCAACGAGACGTCGGCCGCTACACTCCCGCTCAATCACCCACGTCGTCGATGTCGATCTCGTCCAACTCGATCGTCGTCTGATACGAGACCAGCAGCGTCCCTTCCGTACCGGACCAATCCTCGGTCCATTCGTACGGCGAGTCACACAGCGTGTCGCCCGACAGTGACTCCGGCACAAAGTCGCCGCCGTTGAACGTCGCGATCTCAAAGTAAGTAATGAGCGTGGTCGGGTCACTGTCGAGGTAGACGTATACCTCTCCCGTCTCCTCGTCCAAGTCCACGCGTTCCAGCGTCAGACACGCCTCGTCGTCGTCAAGCTCGTACGTGACTTCCCACGTCATGGTGCCAGTCAACGTGAGGGTACTGGGCTCCAGCACGTACGCGTCACCGTCGTCGGTTTCCTTGCCTTGGAACAGATACGTGTACTCGTACTCGACCTCGATGGTCTTGGTGTCGCCGGGGTTGATCCAGAACTTGGCGCTGCCGTCGATCGTGTACAGGGCCTGGTGTATGTCATCATCACCGGTGCCGTTACCGGTGTGATCAAAGCGAAAGGCGAGGGCGTCGTCATCAGGCTCGTCGTCGTCTTCACCATCGTCGTCATCGGCGTCCTCGTCGTCGGACGAGTCCGGCGGATTGTCGCCGTCGCGTTCGATGATGCCGCGCCGCGTCTCGTTGCCGGCCCGCGCCAACCAAGTGCCGTTGTTGCCTATTGACATGACCCCGTACATGCCGCTGTCGACCGGCTCGCTGCCACCCCAGTTGATATAGTCGACGTCATTCCCAGTAGCCCAGACCCACTCAGCGTCCTCGTTGCGCTCGAGCCCGAGCCAATAGCCGTTGCCGGCGCTGCTTTCGTCGCCGAAGGTGCTGACCAGCCAGTCGTTCTCCTCCTCGTCGTCGACGGTGACCAGGTCGCCTTCGAGATCCTGTGCTTCCTCACGCGCG
>JAFGRR010000435.1 GCA_016935035.1 Phycisphaerae bacterium
CCGGTGTCGGCGGCGTCCACATCAGGCTCTCGTCACCGACCGCGCTTTGCCCGACACTCACCCATACCGTCGCGTCGTCAAAGCACTCCAGGTCGTCAATCCAAACGGTGTCCGCGCCGGCGGATTGCGACAGGTTCTTGCTGTACTCCCAACGCAGCACGTGTTCGCCCGGCGTCAGACCGGTGGCGAACAACTGCCAGCCCGTTTCGCCGGACACTCGCAGATAGCGCCGCCCGTCGATGTAGAAGTTGAACCAGTCGAGGTCGGCGTCTGAACTGACGCGGTACCAGAAGCCAAGCGCGCCGCCGCCAACCGTGCGCTGCATCCAGCTTGACTCATGATCGCCGACAACGCCGGCCCGGGCGGCGTAAACGCCGGAGTGCAAGTCATCGTTCGTAACAAACCAGGCGGCCTCTCCACCGCTGTCGTATTTCGTGTCCAGCACGCCTTCCTCAAAATCGTCCGGTGCTGGAACAGCCTGCGCATGGTTGCGCGTGAACTGCACCTGGAACGCCGCCGCGGCACTGCCGCCCCAGGTGACTTGTGCGGGCAGTCCGGCGCCCAGCGTCTCGCCACCATCCGGCATCAGTACATTCGTAGCGAGCGGAAGCTGAACATCACGACGTGTCGCGACATCACCGGCAACGCTGATCGGAATCGTCAGCGTGTCGTGCCCATCCGCCGCCACGATCAGCTTGTATGAGCCAGGCAGCAGCATGCGGTGATAGTCGCCGACATCCCCGTCGCTACGAACGGCGTGATCGCGGCCCTCGACCCGGATTGTCGCAGCCAGCGGCAGCCCGCTTTCCGCGTCAGCGACGACGCCGCGTACGCCGATCAGCGTGGTCTCCATCAGAGCCAGCATCGCCGCGCGGTTGTCGGCCCAGAGCGTGGGAATCTCCGATTTCGGCGGCGACCACTCGTTGTGTACCTCTACGACGACCTCGTTGCAGCCGCGATACAGGTATTGCCAGTCCTTCATCGCGCCGCGCGACTCGAACCAGGCGGCGGCATTCGTGATCCCGTGCTCAAAGTCGCCGCTCCACATCGGCAGGTTGTGCCGCGAGTACTCCTCGCTGATGTGGACCAGGACATCTGCGTCCGGCGTGTGAATGGACCCGGTCTCGTTGGTGTTAAGAGGATAGCTCACGACCAGGGCGCCGCTGTGGTAGCTGGCCGAGGCGACCAGCGATCTCGCCGCGTTCCAGTTCATGATCGCCTGTGTCTCAGGCTGCCGGCTGGCGGGCGAGTCGTCGTCGTCATAGGCCGGGAAATCCCGATCGAGATTGACGCCGTTGGCGTTGCGGCGGGTGCCGACTGGGCGGTCATAGCCGTCGGGATTCATCAGTGGCACGATCCAGATTTCAAGCTCGTTGACGAGATCCGTCACCTGCGGGTCGACGCTGTACTGCGTGAGCAGCTCGTCGGCCAACAGTATGCACATGGTGGGGGGAGGCACTTCGTCGCCGTGGATGCCGCCGATGTGCGCGAACTCGGGCTCGTCCTCGTCGCCCGCGACGTTGTCCGAGATGCAAAGCGCCCAGATGTGCCGGCCTTCGACACTCGGTCCGAGATCGTATCGCCGGCACAGGTCAGGATACGCATTCTCATAGGCCAGCAGCGCGGGCCCGATCTCGTCGTAGGTGACCCACGAAGTGAATGGAGCATCACGATCGCGAGCCGTCGCCGTGACGGTCGCGCAACAAAGCCAGACGCCCATTGCGACGGCGTCTCCGAATGTGCGTCGCCGTCCGCACATCACGTACCCCAATCAGGCCCCCGGACGCAAGTCCGGGGTCGCAGTCGGTATTCCCACGGCGGGCCGGTCCTGGCGGACCGGGTTCTGATTCGTCTACCCGCCGGTCACGGTGTCCACAAACGCGTCGATATCGAAGACATCCACCGACGCATCGCCGTTGCAGTCGGCGAGGTTGATGTCACACTCGGGATACGCTGCGGCGTAGCCCGACGCATTGGTGATCGCGAGAACGAACGCGTCGATATCGAACACGTCAACCGCACCGTCGCAGTTCATGTCACCGGTGACGCCGCCGGGCCCGACCTCGAAGTCGGCGTCGCTCTCATCCCAGTCGCCGTAGGTGCTGCCGCCGTAGACGGCACGCACGCGGACGCGGTAGGTGTTACCCTCGGCGGGCGGCGTCCACGCGGTCGAGGTCGCGCCGACCGGGGTCAGTGCGACGATATCCGTCCAGGCAGTGGAATCATCGACGACTTCGAGGTCGTCGATCCAGGCGGTGTCGCTGCCGCTGCTGGTGTTGCTGTCCTTGGTGTACTCCCACGTGAGTGTGTGGGGTGCGATGCTGAGCGTCGTTGTGTATTGGGTCCAGCCGACGGTGCCGGAGGCATGAATCTGCCGCACGCCGTCGATGTAGAAGTTGAAGAAGTCCCAGCCGCTTTCGGAACTGACGCTGTACCAGAAGCTGACATCACCGCCGCCCACGGTACGCGCCATCGACGTGGTCTGGCTGTGTGTGATGGCGCCGGAGCGCGCACTGCGTCCGCCGCTGTGTGCATTGTTGTTCGTGATCGTCCAGGGCAGATTGCCGCCCATGGTGTAGTCGCCGCTGATGAAACCGCTCTCGAAACCGTCGAAGATGGTATCGCTGTCACCGTAGTTGTCGCTGTATTGCACCTGGAACTGCGCGGTGGGATTGCCGGTCCACGTGACCGTGGTGGGCACACCGGCGCCGAGCGTCTCGCCGCCATTGGGATAGCTGACCGCCGCGGGCGTTCCCATCTGCACGTCCACGCGCGTGGCTGGCGCTCCGGTCGTCGCAACGGTCACCGGCACGGTGACTGGGTCGTAGCCGTCGGCCTCGAAATGCAGGTCGTAGGTGCCCGCAATGAGCATGCGGTGATAGTTGCCGGTCGCCGGGTCGGTTGGAACGCTGGGATAGCGCCCCACCACGGTTACGTCGGCTGCGATCGGCGCACCGGTATTCGCGTCCGTCACAACGCCGCGCGCCCCGATCAAGCACGTGTCGATGTAAGCGAGCATCGAGTCGCGGTTCTGTGACCAGTAAGTGGGGATCGTCGATGCTGACGGCTCCTTGGTGTTGCCCAGCTCGATCGTTACCTCGTTGCAGCGTGTGAAGTGATAGGCCCAGTCCTGCATGCAGCCGTAGACGATGTACCAGTCGGCCCCCAGCGTGATTCCGTGATAAAAGGACGAGCTGTTCCACATCGGCGAATTGTGCTGCGAGTACTCCTCGCTGATGTAGATCTCGAGGTTGTTGAAATCCGTGTAGCGTGTGCCGGTCAGCTCGTTGTCGTAGGGGTAGTTCACGACCAGAGCCCCGCCGTGGAAGTTCGCGGACGTCACGAAGTGGCGCCCGTTGCGCCAGTTCATGACGACCTGGACCTCTGTCGGGCGGCCAGTCGGATCGTTCGCTTCGCCATAGTCGGGGAAATTGCGGTTGAGATCGTAACCCTGGGCGTTGTAGCGCGTGCGTGATGTGCGGTCGTATCCGTCCGGGTTCATCAGTGGCACGATCCACAGATCGACCTCGTTGACGATGTTGGTGATCTGCGCGTCGCTGCCGTAGTTCGTCAGCAGTTCGTCGATCAGCAGCATGCACATCTTGACGCCGACGATCTCGTCGCCGTGCATCGTCGAGATGTACGTGAACTCCGGCTCGTCCTCCTCGACGCCGACATTGTCGCTGATGCGCAGCGCCCAGAGGTGTCGGCCCTGGTAGCTCAGACCAAGGTCATAGCGTTTGGCGAGCGTCGGATAGGCCGTCTCCCACGCTAGCATGTCCGGCCCGATGTCGGCGTAGCTGGTCCACGTGTTTCGCGACGACGCGCCGCCGGCCTCCTCGGCCGGAATGAGCCCCGGGAACCCGTCGGCGATGATCGCCGCATCAGCACCGGCGGCAATCAGTTGCGCCGCCATCTGATTCAACAGCGCCATGAACTCATCGTCCTGTTCGCGTGCCGCCGATCCGAGTACATGCAGCGCCGTCTGACCGTTGGTGTTCTCAGCCGTCGCGTCAGCGCCAGCGTCCAGCAGCAGCTCCAGCACATCCGCGTGGAAACGCCGCGCGGCGAAGTGCAGCGGCGTATTTCCCTGGCTGTCCACCGCGTTGACGTCGGCGCCGGCTTCGAGCAGCATACTGACGAGCTTCACCTTGTCAGACATGGCGGCGATGTGCAGGGGCGTGCGTCCGAGCACGTCGGTCGCGGCCACGTCGGCACCGGACTCAATCAGCGCGGCGGCCAACGCCACGTCCTGCTGGCCAGCAGCCATGTGCAACGGCGATTCACCATCCGCCGCGACAACCGGTGCGACGGCGACAAAAACCAGGACAAAAGCAAGACACGACGATAGGACGGTTCTCATGAGCCTGTTTCCCTGGGAAGAGTTGTAGTGGGACCGTATGTGTGCATCGGCATAGCAACCCTATCCTAGCAGGCGTAATGCCAATGAAGAAACCACTTTCTACCGTCGTCCGATAACGGAAGTGAATTTCCCCCCGGTGCCACTGCTCTTGAGCAGTGCTCTTGGTTCGGCGAACGGTATGTTATCAGCATGCCGGCGACGCCACGGCGATGATCTGGCACGTACACTTCTTGGCACATGCCCGGCAGGCCGGCGCGTGGGACGCCAGCTATTCAGTTTCTTCGGTAGCTGTCTACCCGCCGACGATAGCCGCGACGAATGCGTCGATGTCGAACACGTCGACCACTCCGTCGCCGTTGCAGTCGGCGTTCAGGATGGGGCAGTCCGGATGCGCCAGCGCGTAGGCCTCTGGGTCCGTGATTGCCAGGACGAAGGCGTCGATGTCGAACACGTCGGCCGTGCCGTCGCAGTTCATGTCGCCGTGGTAGGCCTTGAGGCCCAGGCTGTGGTGTTGGCCTGCTGCGATCGCGATGAAGCCGCTGTTGGGCTCCGGGACGTCGCATTTGCCGGTGCTGTTGTCACCCCACGCGACGACTGTACCGTCAGCTTTCAGACCCAGACTGTGACTGAAGGCCGCGTCGATTGCGATGAAGTCCGCGTTGGGTTCTGGCACGGTACACTGCCCCCAATAGTCCTCGCCCCATCCCACGACTGAGCCGTCGGCCTTCAGGCCCAGGCTGTGGTACGCGCCCGCCGCCACGGCGATGAAGTTGTTGTTGGGCGACGGCACGTTGCACTGGCCGCTGCCATTGTCGCCCCAAGCCCGGACCGA
>JAFGRR010000436.1 GCA_016935035.1 Phycisphaerae bacterium
CACCGTGCGCGCTGGTGCCGGCGCTTCAACGACATGTCGCCATGCCCTACGACGGCATTCTCATGGCCGAGCACGCTGTGGCGGGCGACCGAGTGTCCGCCGGCGACATTCTGTGTGAGGTCGATCACCGCGAACTCGACCTGCGCCGCGACGAACTCATGGCACAACTGGCCATCGCCGAGCATGAGCATGAACGCGCCATGGCCGACAACACGCCGGTCGAGGCCCAGCTCGCCTCCGCCAATGCACGCCTGCTGCAAACCCAGTTGGCGATCATCGAACATGAGATCGAGCAGGCCCGCGTACGAAGCCCGATCGACGGCATTGTCGTGACCGGCGATTTGCGCCGCCGCGTCGGCGGCCCCATCACCCAGGGCGAGCCGCTCTTCGAGATCGCCGCTTTGAACAACTGGACGCTCGAACTCGCGATCCCCGAGTCGGCGAGCGGCGAAATGGCAGCCGGCCTGAGCGGTCGCTTCGCCAGCAACGCGCGCCCCGAGCAGACAGAGGCATTCCGGCTGACGCGCGTGCGGCCCAGCGCCGAGATTCGCAACACCGCGAACGTCTTCGTGGCCGAGGCTGACGCCGGCCTCAGCGCCGACTGGCTGCGTCCCGGCTTGCAGGGTACCGCGAAGCTGACCTGTGGCCGCCGACCGGTCTGGTGGGTCACGCTTCACAAGGTCATCGACTACTTGCATATGACGTTCTGGCTATGAGCGAACACCCCGCCACGCAAGGCCCCAGCATCGCCGACCGACTTCGCTCCGTGCGCGTCGGCTTGCGTGACGACCTGCGCACCACGCGACATGTCTTTCGCGGCCAGCCGACGTACGTCGTCAGCGATCCTCTGACTTTCCAGAGCCATCGTTTCGAACCCGCCGACTACGAGATACTGGTCAGCATCGACTCATCGCGTGACCTCGGACAGGTCTTCGAAAGCCTGGTCGAACGCGGCCAAGCCACGCCGGCCGATGAGGAGTCGTTCTACCAGTTCGTCTTCTCGCTTCATCGCATGGGCTTTCTGAGCTTGCCCGTATCGGACGACAAACTGCTGTATCGGCGTTACCAGATGCGCCGACAGGCCAAGCAGCGCCAGCGAATCCTCGGGTTCCTCTTCCTGCAAATACCCGTCTGGAACCCGGACGAGTTCCTGACGCGCACCCTCGGATGGGGCCGCTTGCTATTCTCGCGCTGGTTCTTCGTCGTCTGGCTGCTGCTGATAACGCTCGCCGCCACTGCGGCGATAAGTTCGTGGAGCGAGTTCTGGCAGCCGCTCAACGGCGTGCTGGCCGCTCGCAATCTGCCGCTGATCTGGCTAACGTTGATCCTGCTCAAGGGTTTTCACGAATTTGGTCACGGCTACGCGTGTAAACACTTCGGCGGGCACGTGCCCGAGATGGGCATCTACCTGATCGCGGGTACGCCATGCGCGTATGTCGACGCCAGCAGTTCGTGGGGTTTCACACGGCGACGCGATCGCGTGGTCGTGGGCCTGGCGGGTGTCTACGTCGAGTCGATCATCGCCGCCCTCGCAGTGCTGGTCTGGGCGGCAACCGGATCATCGCTGGCCAACGCGCTGGCCTATAACATCGTGCTGCTGGCCGGCGTCATGACCGTGTTGTTCAACGCCAATCCGCTAATGCGCTATGACGGCTACTTCATCCTTTCCGACCTCGTCGGCATCCCCAATCTGCGCGGCCGCGCGACCCAGTACGTGCTTAACAGGCTCAAGCGCATCTTTCTCGGACTGCGACCAAGGCAGCCCGAGATGACAATTGGGACGAAGGCAACGCTATTGGGATTCGGCGTGGCAGCCAGCATCTATCGCTCGCTCGTGCTGCTTGGCATCGCCGCGCTGATCGCCACCAAGCTGTACCTGGTCGGCCTGATGTTGGGCATCTTCTTCGTGGGCTCCGCGCTCTTCAAGATGGCCCGCAAACTGGTGGACTACCTTTGGCACGCCGAGGAGACCGCGCCGGTGCGCGGCCGAGCCGTCGTCGCCAGTGTCCTGGTGCTCGTAGGTCTTCCGACGGGGCTGTTGCTGCTGCCGGTGCCACATAATGTGACGGCTGCCGGCGTGGTGGCCGCCGCCAACGAAACGACGATTCACGCTGACACGCCCGGCTTCGTGACGCAGGTGGTGGTGAAGACCGGCGACAGCGTGGCCGCCGGCCAGCCGCTCGTGCATCTGACCAACGACACGATCAGCGGCTCAACCGCCACGGCGGAGACCCGGCTAAAGACAGCGCGCATCCGGCGTGCCGCGTACCTCGTGGACCAGCCCGCGCTGGCCCGCGAGGAAGAGAAGCGCATCGAGGCCTGCCAGGCCGAGCTTGAGCTCCGCACCGCCGAGCTTGAAGCACTCACAATGCTCGCCCCCGAGGATGGACGCATCGTCCACTGCGTGCGCGATTCGGACATCGGCTGCTTCGTCGAGAAAGGAGAAGCGGTCGCCATGCTCGTCAGCGGCGAGTGGCAGGTGCGCGCCCTGCTGAGTGACGAAGACTTCGCGAGTTGCCAGCCGGCCGTCGGCGACACGGTCGATTTCTGTGCGTCCGGTGTGACGAGCCGCACACTTCAGGGAACCATCACGCGTATCGAGCCGGTCACGTCTGACACGATCAAGCTGCCGGCCCTGACGCATGCCGCCGGCGGTGACATTGTAGTCGATCCGATACGTGGTCACGCCCAGCAGCCATTCACCGAAGTCACGATCACGCTCGCGGACGACGCCGGTGAATCCCTACGTCACGGCATGACGGGCCGCGTCTTCGTCACCGGCCGCCCCGAACCGCTGGGCCTGCGCGCCGCGCGGCACCTGCTGCGCTTCGTGAACAAACTCATCCAAAGCTAGCTCGGCTGCACAGATCACGCGTCAGGCACGTGCTGGCCCATTCGCGTAGCCACATGGCGTATACACCCGAACGTGTAGCTGCCAGCCATTCAAGAAAACACCTCTAGAATCACTTAGTCGCGGGGCATGCGCCAGTCACAAGCTGTCACGACTGACAGGGCCGCCCGAGGGTGAGCGGTGGTGGGCTCCAGCGGATGTTCGCCGCGCGGGCAACAATAGAGCAGGCAGGAGGCATACTATGAACACCGTATTGAGCCGAGTTGCATGCGGATGCGCCGCACTGGCGCTGGTCGGACTATTGTCTGGCTGCGCGACCGAGAAAACGGCGCGCTTCGGCGAAGTCAGCAAGGCCGAACTCGCCGCCGACGAATCAACGCCGCACTTTTCATTTACCGAGAACAACGGCCAGATTAGCACGTTCGAGGATGTACGTGGCGCGGTCAGCATCGTGGCGTTTCCCGAGAAGTGGTCGGGCCCAACCTGCACCCAGGGACACCGGCTCGCGGAGTTGGCAAGCCAGATCGCCACACAGAGCACGCCAGTGACGGTGATAAGCGTCGCGCCGCCCACCGAAAATTGCGCGAACGTCGAGTCCGCTTTCGCCCAGTGCAACGTCAAGGGCTACGCCCAGTTTCTGGCGTTGTGCGACAACGAGGCGCGCATCCGCGACTTGTATGGGACGGACGCCAACGGCAGGTTCTACGTGATGGACTCGGAAGGCAAGGTCAACGCGACTGGCGACCTCAACGACGAGGTCGAGCTTGAGCGAGCAGTCCGAGCGGCCGTCCGGGACCACGAACGAGAGGCCGCGCGCAGCAAGCACCCCGACGCGTTCTAGTCCGTTTTCGCACGCTCTGTTGCGGGTCACCGTGTTTCACGGTGCTGTGACTCAGGCAAATGCACGGCTCACAGAGCAGTGGCACACCGTGGGCGGGCGATGTCAACCGCTTGCGAACTGGGCCTGAAACGCCGCGAAGTCCTCGATATCGACATCGCCGTCCGACTCGTAGTCAAAGACCTCACACCCTGAATCGGCGGGCCCGCGACTCGGTCCAGTAGCACAGTCGCCCCAGTGCAGGAAGTCGTCGACGTCGATCACGCGATCACAGTCGAAATCGCCGATGCCAAACTCGTGGGCCCCGATATCCACACGTCCACAGAGCACACGGGCGCGGCCCTCCACATCTGGCGCGCCGCTCGGGACAAAACCGGGATCGCCCGTGTTGATGCACGGCGACGCTGCCGACAGCCGCCAACCATCTAGCAGCGGATCACCAACGATGTTCCCTTCTCCCGGCCAGGCCGGAGCGACGACCGAGTAGCTCACCGCAACGGTCGCGCTGCCGGCGTTAACGATCTCGTCGCCGCCATTCCACAATATCGAGTTGGTCACATCTGAACTGCTCTGATCACTATTGAACAGGCCACGCCCGACATTGGCGTAGTTGTCAGAGAGTGTGCAGTTGACGAGGCTGGGTCCCGCGCCACCCCCGTTGGCGACCGCGCCGCCATAGCTCACTGCCGGCGGCATGGAATTGGCGGCGTTGTCCGCAAAAACACATGACTCCAGCGTTGGTTGGCTCGTGTCCGTGTTGTGCATGCCGCCGCCGAAGCAGTCGTACGCCGCGAAAAACGTGTCGGCGTGATTCGCCTCGAACACGCAGCGGACGAAACACGGGCCGCCTTGCCCGCCGTTCGCAACAGCCGCGCCGCCGTAGCCCGCCACGTTGCCATTGAATGTGCAATCCGTGAAGGTTGCGGCGCTGTCATAGTTGCGCACGGCCCCGCCGCTGCCGGTGGCGGTGTTGTCATGGAACACACACTCCGTAACGGTCGGCCCCGGCTGGGCAAGTGTGCTGTATGTGTAAAGTGCTCCGCCTGATGCGTTGGCATCGTTATAGTCGAAGTTGGTTCTGATGAACCTGGGTTGCCCGCCGAAGACGAAGATGCCGCCGCCGTACTGGGCGGAATTCTGCCATAGGGTGCACTCGCGCAATGTTGGGCTGCCGCTGGAGATGAGCATTCCGCCACCCTGATTCGGCCCCGTGACGCCATCGGCGTTTCCACTGGTGATGGTCAGACCGTCGAGTGTCGTCGTCGCATCAACACCGCTCGCAACCACAACGTGATAACAGTTGTCGGCCGCAACGCCGATACTCCCGACGTCGCCGCTCAGGATAGTCTCGAAAACGGCTGGGCGGCGCTCGTTGGGGTTGAGTGCCCCGCAGCCGGCGTATCCCCCTTCGATCGTGACACCATTCATCAGCGCGAATGCCGCCGCGCGCGGATCACCGAGAACCGCGGTGTCCGGCGAATACGTTCCGTCGGCGACGCGTATCGTGGCACCAGAGGTTGCGACGGCGAGCGCTTCGTGCAGTTGCACAAACGCATGGCACCAGTCCGAGCCATCGTGCGGGGGCAGGCTCGCATTCGCGTCAACGTGGATGACATTCCGGGCATCGGCGCGTTGGCCGCTGGCGGCACACGCCAGCAACAGCATGGCCACCATGCCAAGCAGTCGGTGCATGTCTTTTCCTCCCTCGCGCGTTGGGGCCCCAGCATAAGCGGCGGACAGGGTTCGAGCGCAACCCCATCATACACCGTCCGCCCGCGCGTCCGAACACCGATTTCACGCTGACACGGCTAGGTGTTCGAATCAGTGAGCGGCCGCGGCACTTTTCTTTGTGAAGAGGTCGTAGAGAATCGGCAGCACCAGCAGCGTCAGCACGCCAGAAACGAGGATTCCGCCGGCGGACGCGACGCCGACCGCGTTGCGCATCTCGGCCCCGATTCCGGTTCCCAGCGCCAGAGGCAACATGCCCAGGACCGCCGCCAGCGTAATCATGATAATCGGCCGCAGCCGCTCGCACGCCGCGCTTACCATCGCCGAGTGGCGCGGTATGCCTTCTTTCAGGTGTACGTTGAATTGGTCCATGATGAGAATGGCGTTGTTGACCACGATGCCGACGAGCATCACGAGGCCCATCAGGACGAAGATCTCCATGCTCATCCCCGCCAGGCTCAGCCCCCAGAACACGCCAACCAGCGACAACGGAATCGTCACCAGAATCAGCACTGGCTGCTTGAACGATTCGAGAATCGCGGCCAGCGTCAGGATTACGAGCACAACGGCGGTGATGCCCGCCTCGCCGAATCCCGCCTGGGCCTCCGCCATGGTCTCGTACTTACCAGCAAACTTGTGCTCGTATCCGACCGGCAGCACGTTGCTTTCGTCAATCAGGTTGTTGATCCGATTGACCGCCAAGCCGAGCGGCAACTGCGGCCCGAGATTCGCGAACATCTTCGATATGCGGCGTTTGTCCTTGCGCGAGACCTGAATCGGCGCCATCCGCGATTCCACGTCGCCCAGGCTCTCCAGCACCAGCGGGCGCCCCGGCTCGCCGGGGAACAAGAACTCGTCAATCTGGTCGCGTCCCTCGCGCTCGGCCAGCTTCACGACGATGTCGTAGTTGCGCGCGTCGCGCTTAAACGTGCCGGCTTCGATTCCCTCCAGGTTGGCGCGCAACGCCATGCCAAGACCTGTCGCGGACTCCCTTAGATCGCCCAGCACCGCACGCCGCGGGAAGATGCGGAGTTCCGGCTTGCCGACACGTGCCGTCGTGTCTGGATCCAGGACACCGGGCAACTCGCTGACCCGCTCTTCCAAGGCCACCGCGACACTATCGAGAGTGCCGAGATCATCACCGGCGATCTCCAACTCGATCTCCGACGATTGTCCGCCGATGATCGACGGCACGCCGACGGTCACGATCGTGTCGGGGAACCCGGCCAGCCGTGCTCGCACGTCGTCCATCAGGTCATATATGGTGAGATCTCGCTCCGTTCGCTGTGAGAACTTCAGCGTGGTCTGAGCCAGGTAAACACCCTCGGACGACTGCCCCAGCATCCCTTCGACCTTGCCGATCGCGGTCAGCGTGTGTTTCAGCTCCGGCAGGTCGCGTAGTAGGCTCTCAGCCTTGGCCACCATCTCGCGCGCCCGATTGAGGTCGCTATACGATGGGAACTCCATCTTCACGAAGATCTCGCCGCGGTCGGATTCGGAGAAGAACCCAAAGCCCACGTCGCCGCCCAGCTTCAGCGAGTGAACTAGGATGACCGCGACCAACACCATGAAACCGACCGCCGCCACTCGCCGTCGCTCAAAGAACAGCAACAGCCAGCGATAACCGGCGATCAGAGCGTCGAACATCCTGTTCCAACCGGCCTCCATGCGGCCAAGCAGTGTGTGCGTGCCGGCCTGTTTGGGCGTGAGCAGCAGCGAACACAACATGGGCGTCAACGTGAATGAGATGAACAGTGACACCACCGTCATGATCAGCATCGTCGCGGCCAGCGGCTTCATGAACATGCCGATCTTGCCGCCCATGATCGCGATCGGAAACAGCACGACGACGTTCGTACCAGCACTCGCCAGCACGGCGACCCAGGCTTCCTTGGCGCCAAGTTGAGCCGCCTGCTTGGGATCACCGGTCGTGATCAGCCGTTTGTCAATCGCCTCGAGCACCACGATCGAGTTCGTCACCAGGATTCCGACCGACATGCCGATCGCGATTAGCGTCGACGTATTCAGCGTAAAACCGGCCATCTCCATGAAGAATAAGCCGATTACGACCGTCAGCGGCATCGAAACGGAGAGCACCAGCAGTGAGCGCAGGTTGTAGAGAAACAGAAACATGATCGCCGCCGTCAGCAAGATACCCTGACCGACGTTGATCCAGGCGCTGCTGACGCTGGCCTCGGTGAACGCCCCGTCGTCGGTAATCCAGACGAGTTGCATACCACCGGGCAGTGCGTGATTCAGCTTGTCCATCGCCGCGCGAACGTTGCCCACGACGGCGACGGCGTTCGCGTCCGCCTTCTTCACGACCTTGATCGCGACACAGGGCTTACCGTCGAGCGTCGCCGCTTGCCGGACTTCCTCCGTCGACATCTCCACATGGGCCACGTCGCTCAGATAACATCGCTGTCCGTCGGAGTTGGCGATCTCCAGCGCCCCAATGTCCTCGGCGCGATCGTAGTCGGCGTCAAACTTCACCGAGTATTCGGTGCCATGCTCGCGCACGCGGCCCGAGGGGATCGTGCGTACACCATTCTGTATCACCGCGACCACGTCGGTGCTCGCAAGGCCGCGCGCCGCCAACTCGTCGCGGTCGAGAATGACGTGCACCTCGCGCGCGGCGCCGCCGATCAACTGCACCTCGGCCACGCCGGCGATCACGGTCAGACGGTCCTTCAGAGTGTTGTCGGCGTAATCGTAAAGCTTGTCCAGCGGCGCGTCGCCGGTCAGCGCAAGCTGAATGATGGGCTTGGCATTGATGTCGAACTTCTGGATCTGCGGATCCTCGACGTCCTCGGGGAAGTCGGCCCGGA
>JAFGRR010000046.1 GCA_016935035.1 Phycisphaerae bacterium
CCGGTCGGGCAGACCTTCATGCACAGCCCGCAGCCCAGGCAGCGTTCGAGAAAATCTCGCTCGTCACGCGACCCCGGCGGCCGAATGAGTGACGGGTTGTAGAGGTTGCCGCGCGCCAGTGGATTGGCGCGCATCAGTGCGAGCCCAACCACGCCGGCAGTCACGCCGCCGAGCAACTCGCGCCGGGCCAGATCGACCGACTCCTGCTCGACGCGTGTGCTCCATGGCATGGAGAACTTGAAGCTCAGGCCGCCGGGGGGGCAGGCCTCGGTGCAGTTCATGCAGCCCAGGCACTCCTGCGGAATCCAGCCTCTGCCGGGCTTCGTGCTCGACGCGCCGTGGCAGGTCATGCCGCACAGGTCACATTCGGTGCACGCGTTGGCGTCGACCGGGCGCCGCAACCACGGCCGCCACGCCAGCAGGCCCAGCAGGCCGCCCAGCGGGCAAACATAGCGGCACCAGAAACGTCGACTGATCCCATTCAGCGCGAGCGTGGCGACGAAGAACGCCAACACCCAACTCGCCCCCGCGAAGGCCTGCTGCGGCGTGACAAAAACACTGTCGCGCAGCCCGCGGTACACCGGCTCGGTCAGCTTTGTCAGCCTCCAATCACCGACGCCGGGGTCGTGCTGATAGACGGCGGTGGACGCGTCCTCGACTCCCCATTGGACCGCCGGCAGCAGCGCGACGGTCGTCGTGCGATAGAGGATCACGATCGGATCAAGCAGCACGGGCCACTGCGTGCCGCATGCCGCCATGAGGATCAGCCCAAACAGGATCACGTATTTGGCGAGGTGCCAGCGCGACCAGTGTTCCGTACGCCGGCGTTTTCGCCATAGGTCAAAGAACCGCCCCGCGAGCGCGTGGATCGTTCCGAGCGGACAGACCCAGCCGCAGAATACACGCCCCATGACGATCGTGACGACGACTGTGACCAACGAAAGCAGCAGTGCCGCGACGATGGTCTTCGCCGCCAGCGTGGTCAGCAGCAGCACGAGCGGGTCGATCTTGAAGAAGAGATCGGCCCAGGGCGTCGGCAGGCTGCCCGGCACCGGCCGCGTCAGCAAGACCAGGCCAAAAAACGAGACCAGGCAGATAAGCTGTACCAGCCGGCGCCAGAACGCTGCACTGATGCGGAATCGACGACGGCTCACGACAGGCTGAGCTCCTTGAGCCGCAGACTACGGTAGTCCATCGTGCCGAGCTTGTACTCCTGACCCTTGGTGATCGTGTCGATGGTTCGAGGCTCG
Source organism: Phycisphaerae bacterium (assembly GCA_016935035.1). Lineage (GTDB taxonomy): Bacteria > Planctomycetota > Phycisphaerae > UBA1845 > Fen-1342 > JAFGRR01. The sequence continues at coordinate 1,251 of JAFGRR010000046.1, forward strand.
TTGCCGAGCAGCTCGGCGCCGAACGCGTCGAGGGCGACGATATCCGTACCGGCGGCGACGCAGTTCATCGTCTTCACGTCCGCCAGATCGCCACCGACGGGACCATGGTCAGTCAGCATGCGAGTCGCATCCAGCACGCTGATCACCGGTTTCATGAACTGCGTGACGTCGGCGATGGTGGTGGGGAGATCCTGGTGGAATACATTTCGCTTCTCTACACAACCCATGTAGTTCTTCATCGCCAGCGAGACGCGCGTCGAGCCGTGATGCTTGCAGATCGGCACGCTGATCAGCAGATCGCATTCAACCATTTCCGGATAGACGGGATGCGTCTTCAGGCGGTTGCCACCGATCTTCATGTCACGGAAGCGGCTACGGTCGAGATAGACGACCTCGGCGCCGGCCTCCTTGGCCGCGGGTGCGATGCCGCTGTTCTCGTATGACTGTTTGGCGTCATTGCAGGGATAGTCACCGACTTTGACCTTTTTCGCGCCGGCGTCAAGGCACAGGCGGATGAGTTCGGCGACGACATCGGGATGCGTGTCGGCGGCGTGCTCGACCTTTTTGTTCCAGCCGATGTTGGGCTTGACCCAGACGTTGGCGCCCTTTTTGACGAAGCGCTTCATGCCGCCGATCTCGGCGATGGCCTTTTCGGTCAGCCGGGCCGCGAGCGACTTGCCGCCAGCGGCGCCGTTGCCTTCACCCGCCCAGCGAACGATGGTCATGTCCACGTCGGAAGCCCGGGCATCAGCCATGGCGGCTCGCAGAAGTTGGGGGCCGATCAGGGCCGAGGCGCCGAGTGCCACCGAGTGAGCCAGGAACTCGCGTCGCGTGTGCCGCTGCATGAGCGCGTCCTCCGATATCTGGTGTCGGGTTTACGGAACGTTGGGTGTAGGATGCTCGACGGCGGTGCCGGGTGCAAGCAAAAAGCCGCGCAAGAACCCGTGTCGAGTTGTCGGCCAAACAAGATGGCAATCGTGCGGATTGGCCATCGCGGTCCTGCAAGCCGCGCTATATGCCGCGTCTCTAGTCCGAATTGCGGTGCACGGGACACTAAACACGCACGGTGCGTAGGCCCCGGGAAAGTGGAGCGTCGGCAGGTCCGGCCGTAGTAGCCAGGTGTTTGGCGGCACTCGTGGCGCTGCGTCCTACTCGTACCTCAGGGCCTCTACCGGGTCTTTCTGACTCGCCTGATAGGCGGGGTAGAGGCCGCTGATTACGCCGACGACCGTGGCCGTCACAAGGGCGGCCGTGATGACGGTCGGCGTAACCTCGGTGATGAACATGCCTTGCAGGACCTTGTCGAGAACGTCCGACAGCATCCAGCCGAAGAGCAGACCAAATACGCCGCCCAGCAGGCTGATGATGAGGGCCTCGACCAGGAACTGAAGCATGATGTCGCTGCGCCGCGCTCCGACCGCCATGCGCACGCCGATCTCGCGCGTGCGCTCGGTGACCGAGACAAGCATGATGTTCATGATGCCGATGCCGCCGACGACCAGGCTGATGCCGGCGATGCTGTAGAAGACAATCTTGAAAATGAGCGCGGCCTGACTGATGTTCTGCAACGCTTCCTGCTGATTGTATGTCTTGAAGTCGTCCTTCTGACCGAGGCGGATGTGGTGTTGTCGCCGAATGACGGCGGCCACTTTCTTCTGCGCCGCTTCGAGATCGACACCTTCCTTGCCGAGCACGGTGATCGTGTCGACATAGCGGCGGTTGAAGAAACGCTTGAGGGCCGACTTGAGCGGGATGTAGACGGCCTCATCGGCGTTCAGCACACCAATGTTGCCGCGTTTCTCCATGACGCCGATCACGCGATAGGACGCATTGCGAATCTTGATAGCTTGGCCGATGGGCGCCATGCCGCCGAAAAGATCCTCGGCGACCTTGTGTCCGATGCAAACAACGTTTGACGTGTCGCTGTTGGCGTGGGCGCGGTTGAAGGCCTCGCCGCTGGCGGCCTCGTACTCCTGGATGGTGAAATATGCGTCGGTCGTGGCGACGACCTGGTAGTTGAAGGACTTGCCGAAGTTCTTGATGTTGGCACTGCCGACGGCCATGGGGGCCACGGCTTCGACGTCCTTGGGCAGTTCGCGCACTATGGCGTCGGCATCCTCGGGCACGAGCGTCTGGGCGCTGCCGACGATGCGGCCCTGGACGCGCGCCTCGGCGGGCAACACATATACCAGGTTGGACCCCATCGACTTGAAGTTCTTGAGCACCTGGTTGGAGGCGCCCTCGAGGATCGACATGCTTGCAACCACCGACGCCACGCCGATCAAAACGCCGACCGTCGCCAACAGCGATCGCAGAAAGTGACTATCCAGGCTGCGCAGCGCGGTATAAATAAGTCGCAGGTAGAACATACGAAGCAGGTTCCCAGGTGGCACGGGCGATTCCGCCCGCGGTCAACCGTCCATTCATCTCCGCCGGCGCATCAATGGCGACGCTGCAATGCTCAGCGAGGTCAGCGTCAGCAGCATGGCGACGGCGACGGGGAAGCAGAAGCCGGTGGCGGTGTCAGTCTGGTCATCATCGGTAGCGAGGGCCTCATCGCCGGCAACCACCGGATCGCCGCTCGGCGTTTCGCGCTCGCGCAACAGCAGGCTCTGGATTTCCTTGGCGGCCATCTCGCCCTGGGTCACGCCGAGCACGTCCACGAGCGCCTCGGTCGGCGTCCCGAGGATCGCCGTCACCGCGGTGCCGTCAGGCAAGCACTTCGCCGTGACCTCGAATACCGAGGTCAGTTCGAACGTCTCTTCGACGGTGACGGCGTAGTTGTAGTCAATCTCGATCGCCGGTATCGCCAGCACGTTTACGGCGCCGAACTCCGGAACCAGCGCCGAGAGATTCGCGAAGAATAGTTGCGAGCCGGGAAAATCGCCGATGGGGTTCACGATTGCCGCCCCACCGGTGCCGCCAACCAGCTCGACTGTGCCGTCGAAAACCGCTTCACCAGCGGTGAATGGGCGGTTGGGGTCATCCTCGCCGTCCTCGGCGAGCGGCGTCTTGAACACGCGGATGCGTAGCTCGATGCCGGCACCGGTCAGATCCTGCGTCGAGTCAACGCCGAAGATGGCCAGGGCGGCGTCAACGAACAGTGTGCCGATGAGCGTGACCTGCGCGCCGGCGGCGTTGTTGCCGACCTCGCTCGGATGCATCGTGACGGTGCGCGACTCAGAGAGCCACACGTCGGCCGTGTAACGCGTCTCGGCCGCGGCGCTGCTCAGCGCGAGGCTGACGGCGAATTCCTCGGGGTTGGCTTGGTCGAGCGTCAGCGGATCGGCGAATTGGCCCGCCGCCGACGCCGCCGCGTCGTCGTCCACCGCGACCAGTTGCGCCACTACCTGAAGCGGCAGGTTCGTAGTGATGTCTGGATAGGCCAGAATATCTTCATCCACGGCCCCACTCACGCCGCCCACCACCTCGGTGACCGACGCCTTGGCCAATCCGGAGATCGCGGTGATCTCAGCCGACAACGGCGCGACAAACCCGCCACCCAGCAGGACGGCGGCCAGCAGATACCGGCGTGCGGGCATCATGATCGTGTCTCCTTCGTTGCGCGGCTCCGCACAGACCCGCAAGCGGTGAAAAGCCCGTCTAACCCCTGACAGGATAGGCGCATCGCGCCCGCTTCACAACGGGGAATGAAGATTGCAAACGCGCGCGGCAAACGCCTGTGTGCGGTCACACCGCCCCGGTCATTCAGGTCGCCCGGCCGCGACGCCGCGTCTCGTACCCGCGCGCCGCATGGTATGTGGCCTGGTCGAAGAAGAGCGCCATGCGGCGGTTTAGCTCCAGCACGCGATAGACATCTATGGGCCGCTCCCAGACGCCCTGGACGCGTGTGAATGACCAGACGTGCTTCTTAAGCAGCATCAGCGAGCTGATGACCTCCTGAACGGCGAAACCCTGCGCCTGGCGCTCGGCCCCCACGGCACTGTAAAACGCCGATACTTCGTCCACAGCCTCGACGCCCTTGAGCCAACGGCCGAACTGCGTCAGCGCGATGACCGCCCGTTCGCGCAGCGGCGCCCGTTTGACCTTCTGATACGAATTGGTGGTCGAACTGCTGAGCACGTCGGCCAGCCACTGGTCAGCGATCTCGCCGGCCCGGGCTTCAATCAGCGCCACAAGCGAATCTGACAGCAGGGCCTTATCCGTCTCCGCGTCCAGTGTGACAAACGAGTCGTGAATCTGCCAGCCTTCCTGGTGCGCCGCCGCGCAGAGCCCCAGAGCCTTCTCGTTCGACGCGAACGCCAGTGGCGGATGGCGGCCGACCGGAAAATACTGGACGGCGTCCGCGTCATCGCCGGCCTGTTCGCGCCCACCGGTCTTCTCGATCTCGAATGTGACCACCAGCAGATCGCCGTAGTGATCGCTCGAGAATGAGTCCGCATCCAGCAGGCGTAGCGCCCGTCCGTCGATGCCGGCCTCCTCCTTCAGTTCGCGCAGGGCCGCTGCCGCAATCGTCTCGCCCGTTTCCGCAAAGCCCATCGGCAAGCACCATTGCCCCTTGTGCGGCTCGTGCTTGCGCCGCACGAGCAGCAACTCACGGCGAGTGTTCATAACCAGGGCGGCGGCAACCGGCAACGGATTCTCGTAGAAGATCTCGTCGCACGCCGGACAAACCGCCCGCTGCCGCCCCTCCACCATCTGCCACTCGACCAGGCCGCCACACTGTGAGCAGTGCTTGGGTTTCAACGGCATACGCATTCCTTTCGGTCAGCACTGAACGCGGTCTAGTCGGCCGCGATCCGCAAGACGCCGGTGCCGCTAATGCGGTCGGCCTTCAGGTCCTGAAGCGCCCGGTTGGCATCATCCATGGCATACTCGGTCACGCGCGGCCGGATCGGGATTCGGGCCGCCTCGGTCAACAGTGCTCGGCCGTCGGCGCGCGTGTTCGCCGTCACCGACCGCAGGTCACGTTCATAAAACAGATGCCGCTCATAGTCCAGCACCGGGACGTCAGTCATGTATATACCGGCCAGCGCCAGCGTCCCGCCCTTTCGCAGCGTCGCCAGCGACGCCGGCACCAGGCGGCCAACCGGCGCGAATGAGATGGCGCTATCGACCTTGGCCGGCATGTCCGCCGCGTCACCGCCGACCCAACTGGCTCCCATGCTGCGAGCCAGTTCGCGATGATCTTCGCCGCGACTTACGACGAAGACCTCGCAGCCGCGGTGCAGGGCGATCCGCATAACCACATGGGCCGAGGAGCCGAAGCCGAACAGCGCGATGCGGCCGCCGTCCGGCAGATTGCAGCGGTTCAACGCGCGATAGCCAATGATGCCGGCGCACAGCAGCGGTGCGGCATCGGAGTCGGTGAACACGTCGGGAAGCTCGTAGGCGAACGCTTCCGGCACAACAGCGTATTCAGCGTAGCCGCCGTCGGCGTGATAGCCGGTGAAGAGCGAGCTTTCGCACAGGTTTTCCTGGCCGCGCGTGCAGAACTCGCATGTACCGCACGTGTGTCGCAGCCAGGCAATGCCGACACGCTGCCCGATAGTGAGCGACACGCAGGCGGCGCCGAGCGCGTCGACGATGCCGACCACCTGGTGGCCGGGCACCAGTGGCAGGCGTTGGGTCGGCAGCTCGCCCTCAATCACGTGCAGGTCTGTGCGGCAGACCGCGCAGCAGCGGATACGCACACGGACCTCGGCCGGTCCTGGCTGGGGCACTACACGGTTCAGCATCCGCAATGGTGATGACTCAATGGGGGCAGTGTGCGTCAGCACCACGGCTCGCATTTCATGATCGCTCATAGTCGCACATCCGTTAGCGCCGGGGCATTACGAACTGGCCCCGGACTAACGGTCGGGGTGGCCGCCGCGGTATCACGGCAGGCCGTTCGGTGCCCAAGCAGGTGCTTCCGCTTGCCGGTTGACCGGCCCATAGGATACCATGCCGGCGCATCGAGGGTGCCTCTTGTGAGCCGGATCATGACACAGTTGCTGGCGGCGAATTTGTCCGCGTTGGGGCTGGCCCTCCTGATGGCCGGTGCCAACATGACCGGCTGCGACCGGGATTCGACCACGCAGAAGCCGACAATCGAGGACCGCGATACGGGAGGAACACGCGTGAGTCTGACAATCCACAGCAGTGCCTTCAACAATGACGGAGCCATCCCCAAGAAGCACACGGGGGACGGCGACGATCTTTCGCCGCCGCTATCGTGGTCGGGGCTGCCGGCCGAGACTCGAGAGTTGGCGCTGATATGTGATGACCCGGACGCACCGGTGACAGAACCGTGGGTGCATTGGGTGCTGTACAAGCTGCCTGCCGACGTTACGAAGCTGGACGCGGGCATCCCTCCCACCGGCCGTGTTGCGAAGCCGGCCGGCGCGATTCAGGGCAAGAACAGTTGGGGCACGGTGGGCTATCGCGGCCCGGCTCCGCCGCGCGGCCACGGGGTCCATCATTACCACTTCAAGCTCTACGCGCTGGATTCCGAGGTCGAGCTCGCCGGTGAACTGACGAAGGATGAGCTACTGTCGCGCATCAAGAGCCACGTCATTGCGGAAGGCGAATTGACCGGCACGTATCAGCGCTGATCGACCGTGTGAGGATGGTGTGCCTGTGGCGGCCGGCGTCTTGTCGGCCGTCTGTGCTTTTGGGGGCACGCACGACGACGCAAGGCTATGTCTGCATGTGGTCCAGCAGATTTCGTACCGGCACCGTCGCCAGCGTCGTCGCCGAATCGGACATGGCGTATGGCAGCACCAGCAAGCCGTTGTGAATCAGCGCACCGCAACTGTAGACCACGTTCGGCACATAGCCTTCGCGCTCGCGCTCGTTCGGAACGAGCAACGGCTCCTTCGTCTGCGCGATAACCTTGCGCGGGTCCTCCAGGTCAAGCAGGCTGGCCCCGATGCAGTACTGCCGCATCGGCCCCACGCCGTGCGTGATCAGCAGCCAGCCGTCCTTGGTCTCCAGCGGCGAGCCGCAATTGCCGATCTGCACGAACTCCCACGGATAGGTCGGCGTCTGCAACAGTTCCGCCTCGTTCCAGAAACGGACGTTGTCGCTGCGCATGATGTACAGGTTCTCGCCATCGGCGCGCGAGATCATCACGTACCAGCCCTTGATGCGACGTGGAAAGAGCGCGGCTCCCTTGTTCTGCGCGAAACGCCCATTGATCGTGTTGATCTTGAAGTTGTGGAAGTCGGGCGTCTCGATGAGTTGCGGCAGAATGTGAAAACCGTTGTACGCGGTGTACGTGCCGTAATAGGTGACCGTGCCGTCGTCGTCCACGAAACGCACGAAACGCGCATCCTCGATGCCGCGGCTCTCGTTCTCGGTGACGGGGAAGATCACGACCTCGGAAACGTCGCAATCCTTCGGAAACTGGAGGTAGTAGTTCGAGCGCGCCAGCCATAGCAGACGCTCGCTCGTTTGCCGGTGCAGTTCCGAATCGGGCTCGGCGCCGCACACCGCCTGGACCACGCCCGTCAGGTCTGGGTATAGAAACTCCTCGCTCAACCGGTCCACTACTTCCTGCACAATATCGTTGTACGCCCCCATCTCGATCAGCTTCAGGAAGTACGTGTGCTTGTGATAGACACGATCGCGGACCTTGCGCGCCGGCTCGACGTAGCGGCTGACGCGGTGCACGGTGAACTTGTTCCGCTGGTCGATGGTGCCGGTGCGGAACGTCACTGACGACACGTGACCTTCGCCCGTGGCACGCAATGACATGATGAAACGCAGCGTGCCCGTCGGCAAGCCGCTCTGGTCCGGGTGCGGGACGATCGACGGGTTGAACAGGGCCGCCGCCTCGATCGCGTACTCCATCGTGAAATACGCGCCGATGAGCAGCTTCCGCTCATGCGATATGCCGTCGGCGTCGCTGACGTACGTCGCGATCTCGTCGAAGCCCTCGGCGAGCGAGATCTCAATGCGTTTGTGCCGGTCCTGGAAGTCGCGCATCACCCGCGTCAGCAATTGCCCAACTTCGGACTCGTCGAGGCTCAGCACGCGACCGAGCACGGTCCGGATGCGTTCCTCGCCGCCGGGCATGAACCGCCGCATGATCACGCGGCGGTCGTCGGAGAGGAACTGGTCGGGCATGCGAGTGACGCTGAACTTGGCTGACGGCATTGAGCGGGTTTCCTGTTCGCAGGGAGGCAGGTTGGCGGCTATGAGCGGATCAGGTCCTGGAACATCTTCTGGGCTGGACGAGCCCCCGTCAGGTCTCCAACAGGGATATGTGGTCGGACAGTTTCTTGAACGCCTCGTACAAGCGGGACTTCACGACACTCTCGGGAATATCGAGGATGCCCGAGATCTCGGCGCGACTCAGGCGTTTGCCGTCGCGCGTCTCGAAATAGCGCAGCCACAATACCTCGCGCTGCGCCGGCGTCAACGTGCCGATCAGGTACCGGATTCTCGACCTCTTCTCCTCGCGCACCAGGCGCGACAGGTTGCCGATCGTGTCGGCGTCCGGCTCGGCGTCCGGGTGCAGCACCTCGCGATCACGCCGTCGCCCACGACTGCGGCGCGCGTTCAGAGACAGGTGCCGCGCGATGGTGTAGATCCATGGACGAAACTTCTCGGGAGTGTCGGTCGTCGCCAGGACCTTGTAGAACACCTCCTGGACGATGTCCTCGGCGGCCTCGACCGTGCCGACGTAGCCCTTGCAGAAGCGGATCAATGGTTCGCGGTAAAGCTGTTCGAGCATCAGCGACGCTTCTGGGTCACCGGCGCGTAGGCGCATCACCAAGGACGGCGTCAGATCCCGTCTCGGGTTGCCGCGTTCTCTCTCAGGATGCATGACACCTCCCTCCTCGTGCCCTGATCACTCCGAGATCAGTCCTTCTCTGGCAGGGGCACGCCGGCGAGTTCCGCGCGCCCCGCGGACAGGCGCCACCGCGCCAGAATGCGTTCGCTCAGCGGCTCCGGAAACCGCCGGGGATCGCAGATGACGTCGACCTCCAGCGCCTGCCTGAAATACTCATCGGCTGCCGCGTGGTCACCGCCCAGCAGCGTCTTCTCGCCGACCCAATAATACGCCGCGCAGCGTTCGGCGGGCGTTCTAGACTCGTCTATTGGGACATCGGCGGTGACGGCGTTCCCCAGGAAGGCGAAAATCCGGTCTAGTTCACGCTCATCGGCAAACTGGCTCGCCAGGCCAATGATGTTGCCGGCCTCGTCGGTCCGTCCGGCTTCCGCATGCAAGACGTACAACGCCGCATCGACACGGGACGGTTTGCCCAGCAGCCGCCGCGCTTCCGTCAGGTCCGCCACGGCCCCCGGCCGGTCACCGAGCGCTCGCCGGCAAACCGCCCGTTCGTAATAGAGCCATGGATCGCGCGGCGGGCGCGTGTCGCGCGCGATGGCCTGACAATACGCGTCGTGAGCCTCGGATACCTCACCTTGCAGCAGGAGCGCATGCCCGCGCCGGCGATACGGCTCCGCCAATCCCGGATTCAACTCGATCAGCCCAGCGTATTGAGCGGCCGCGTTGCCGGGCTGGTCCATGATCATATATGTATCACCCTTGAATTCGGTCCATTCCCACCGGTCAGCGCCGCGTGTGATCAACTGATCGGCCCCAGCCAGCGCCGCCTCCCACTGTCCGGTGGCACGCTCCAGACGTGTCAGACGCGCCCGTGCGAACTCGCTGGTACTGTCCACCGCGACCGCTTCGCGCGCACAGGCCAATCGCGTCGCCATGTCGAGCGTCGCCAGCGATCGCAGATACCAGACTTCGGCCGAACGCGATTCCTCCCAGCGTCGCCCGCGCGGCGGCGTGTCCGGGGACCGCGTGGCGTCCGCCGCCCGGTAGACCTCCGACTGCAAGAGACGGCACCACCACTGCCGCCCTGGATCAAGCGCCAATTGGTCCGCCAGGTATTGCTTGGTCGCGTCCAGGGCATAGGGATTGGTCCAGTACTTGACCTGTGCGCAAACCAGGCTCGTGTCGGGCAGATCGGGGTACAGCTCAACCAGCTCCGGCAACGCCGTGGCTGCGGCCCTGCCCCTCCCCTCCTCCAGATCCTGCATTATTCGCATGGCAATCCGGCGCCCCTCGGCGGGATCGAGCGTGTCACGCCGTGCCAGATCGCGTTGCACCGTAATCCCCAGTACGGCGAGAAGCACCGCCAGCGCGGACACGAATAACCAGTGGCGTCTTAGTCTGCGTCCGGCGACGTAGAGTGGGCTCGCGTGCCGCGCCTGCGGCACGTCGCCGTGGATGCACCGTTGCACATCGCGCAGCAGCGATGCCACTGTGACATAGCGACGTTCCGGCATCCGCGCCATCGCCTTGCGCAACACAGCGAGCAGATCCTGCGACAGGCGCGGCGTCGCGGCCGGCTCGGCGTCGGTCGGTTCACATGAGCCGACGTTACCGTTGGCCCCTGAACCCAGGTCGTTCGGCAGCGTACCGGTGAGCATCTGGTAGAGCACGACACCGAGAGAGTAGACGTCGCTGGTTGGACAGTCTCCTTCCGGTGCCCCGCGCACTCGCTCAGGGCTCATGTAGGCCGGCGTCCCGCCTATCACAACGCCGTTTCGATCATTGTGGATAACGCCGTCGATGGATGTGACGCGCGCCAACCCGAAATCAACGATCTTGGGATTGCCCTCGTCGTCGACCAGGATGTTCGTAGGCTTGAGATCGTGGTGGATGACATCCTGTTTGTGAGCGTGGTCGATGGCCTGACAGATTTTCTCGAAGAGGAGCAGGCACTCCTTCTTGCTGAGTTCATGCCGCCGGCAGTATTCATCCAGGGGAGCCCCCGTCGCCAGCTCCATGACGAGATAGCGGAGCCCCTCGGGTGTCTGACCGGCCTCGTAGATCGTCCCGATAAAGGCATGCCGCAGCCGGGCAAGAGCCTGCATCTCCTCTTCGAAACGCCGCTCCAGAGGCTCTTCGAGCGTCTCACGTCTCTTGAGTACCTTCATCGCCACGGCCCGACGTGGCATCTGCTGTTCGGCCTCATAGACGATCCCCATGCCGCCTTCGCCGATCACTCGGACAATGCGATAGGATCCTATGGAATCTGGGATTACGTGCTCGGTGACGTCATGTTCCGTGTGCACGGCGTCGATGATGCCGCGGAACTGCGCGGCCCGTGCGCGGCAGCGCGGACAGTGGGCGAGATGCTCGTCCAACTCGGGCGCGTTCCGGTCGAACCAACTCCACAGTTGCTCGTCTGATACGGAACAGTCCATCCGCTCAAACCCACAAGACGTGAATGTCCGCCCGGGCGTGGGCCAGGGCTCCCATTATAGCCAGTTCGTCCGACGCCCAGCCAATGAGCGTGAGAGGCACGCCAGCGCTCGGGGATCGGCGTCGCCCGGGTGACGCTATATCAGGGACTCGCGCCTCACTGTCAGTGACCGGATGTTATCGGAATCGCTCCCGAAGAACAGCCGGGTTTCCGGTCCCACTGATCAGTGCGGACGGGCCGTCGGCCACAATTCGCGACTAAACGGGCGCCATGACGCAACAAAATCAGACATTTTCTGGAGATCCACCGTGCGCTTGGGGCACGCGCGAGGACCTGATGTTATGGCCCGGTGTCGCGCCGGAGGAGGCTCTGCACTTCCGGAAGCGCTCCTGGCCACGGGATGATCTCTGCGGCGAGACGTTTTATATCGCCGACAGATCGATCCGTCGTTTATTGTCGAGCGGTGTCTGATTACTTAGCGACCATTGCCGCGTTTCTCATGGTCCAGCGGCGGCTTATGGGCTATTTCGGACGCCGCCGGCAGCTTAGGCCGCCCAAGTTGTTGAAAACCGTCGGCCGAAGCGGTAGTGTTAAGGTTCTGGTGCGCCAGGTGCACCCGCGACCATTCGGTTAGCCCAGGCACCGATAACAGCGCCGACCAGCGCTTGACGGCCCACGCTGATGCGAGGGCTCACGTCGCGTTGAACAACGTAGACCGGATGAGCAGGAATCTCTCCTGCTGGAGACAGCGAGACCTTTTGGGACACATTGTGGCTGAACGCGTGCTTCCGGCATCGCCGGAGACCGGGTTCAATCCAAGAGCCACCTGGAAAAAGGTGGTGCAGGCCAATGAGGAGTTGAACATGAATCGTCGTACACGTCACACCGGCTTCACATTGATCGAACTGCTAGTTGTCGTTGCGATCATCGCCCTTCTGATCTCGATTCTGCTGCCGAGTCTGTCGGCGGCTCGCGAGCAGGGCAAGAAGGCCGTTTGCCTGGCGAATCTGCGCAGCATCGGTATGGCCTGCCACACCTATTCGGATGTGGATAGTGCCGAGTTGCTGCTTCCGATCCACCAGATGATGGTACACAACACCAGCATGTACTCCAGCACGCTGGGCATGTGGGGTTGGCGCCTCGCCAACTGGATGGCCTGGGGCGGCTCAACCGCCACGAAGGACTTCAAGATCACCGAAGCAGTCGGCAAGCCACTGGGCCAGTGGTCCACGCGTCTGTACGCGGCCTCGACGCGTCCGCTGAACAAGTTCCTCTACCCGAATCTCCAGGAAGACCTGACCAACGCGAGCAACCCGCGCTATGAGCACAACCTGAAGCAGTTCCAGTGCCCGGGTGACCGCGGCTATCCCGATAGCGATCTGATTGACGACTCGCCGATCGCAAACGCCAACCGCAGTTGCTACGACACACTCGGAAACAGCTATCGCGCCAGCCTGAACGGAAGCTTCTCGGCAAATGGTGCCAACTACCAGGGCGTCTTTACGTATGGCCCCTGGGGACACAGGACATCCGAACTCGTCAACACGGGCCGTGTGATTCTGTTCGGCGAACCAACCTTCTTCAACATGATCGGCCGCGAGGACGACAGCGGCGATGAAGAGAAAGAGGCTGTGCTGGTGCTTGGTTGGCACCGTCAGTTGCTTAAAGACAACTTGGTCTACTGTGATGGCTCGGCACGCACGACGACCGCCGAAGGCATAACGGCAATCAGGCCCGCCGACCTGGTGGCATCAAGCTTTGATACCTACACCTGCCGTGGATCAACCTTCCAACTGGACACGTATCCCACGCCAGGTGCCTACATCGGTGGAAAGATGCGTCCCGGAACGGATTTCCAGTTGTCGGCGGATGATGCCCGCAAGTGGCCGTATGCCCACTACTCTGACAACCTGAAAGCCCCGAACTTCTGATCGCTCGATTTGACGAATGAGTCGGTCGACGTTTGGCTGATGTGTTGCCCGCTGTGCTGTTAGGTGTGCGCAGCCAACGAGTAGCGGGCGTTGGACACTGATGCTCTGATTCTTACGATGGGACGCCGGCAGCCATGTAGCTTGCCGGCGTCCCTTTTTGTTGAGACCTGATCTGGACACTTCACGAACAGACCCTGCCCAACGTACAGTTTTACACACTCCAACCGCTGATCGCCTGCTACGGGCCATTACGGCGGTTGCTCCCTCGCCTGGGTGGACAAAGAGAACAACTCCGCGCAATTTGCGTCCTCGCCGCGCGAATACCGTATACATTGGTGGTCAATGGTGCTGGCGTCGCCGGGTGAGTTGACGTCCGCGCTGAACTGCCAAGTGACTTCGGGCTATCAGCCTTTTGAGAACCGCCCTCGAGAGATGAGAGGCCATGCCGCCGCCTCTGGTGCACCACATGACATACATCACAGCACACTGTCGCGGCCGGTCACGCTGGGCCGCGTCAGCCGCCGGCCTCCTGGCGCTTCTGTTGGTCGGGGGCTGTGCCTCATGGTTCGCGGCCGATGCCGATCGTGAGGTGCGGACCATACTGGCTGAGTACGAAAGTCGGACTCTGGGCGACCGCGCCCAACGCATCCGGCAGCCGAAGCCCGCGCCAGACGAAGTCGAGGACACGGCGACATCGGACAGGCCCACGACAACCATGCCGGCCGACTCCACAGCCGACTCGCCGGACGCCTTGGTCATCGACCTTCCCACGGCCCTGGCGATCGCATTCGAGGGCAGCCGACAATTCCAGCAAGAACAGGAATCGCTCTACCTCGAGGGGCTGGGGTTCTCGCTGACACGCTACAACTTCGGCCCGATCCTGAACTCGACCATCTCGTACCTCTGGAGCGACGCCGAGGACCAGGTCGGTTCGGACTCGCATTCCGCCGACCTCGGCGTCAGCCAGATTCTGCCACTGGGCGGCGAATTGTCGGCGTCGGGCGAAATCGGTGGGGATCGCACGCAGAACTACGCCCCCTTTGAGGTACGCGACGAGCACTTCGACTTCGCCTCCAGCGCGCAGGTCAACCTGCGTCAGCCCCTGCTGCGCGGCCTGGGCTACGAAGTCTCGCACGAGCAATTGACCCAGGGGAAACGCGACCTGATCTACGCCGTTCGGTCCTTCGAGCTGTTCCGAGAGGACTTGGCGATCAGCATCGCGGAGTCCTACTACAACCTGGTCAGCAGCAAGCGGCGTCTGGCGAACGACGAGCAGAACTACCGCGATGCCGTCTTCGACCGCAAGAAGGCCGAGGCGTTGCGGCAGGTGGATCGTAACAAGGACGACGACGTGTTTTTGGCGCAACGCCGCGAGATCGAGGCCGAGGACGCCCTGCTCGTGGCGCGCACGGACTATGACCTGGCGGTGGACGACTTCAAGATCCAGCTCGGCATGCCGACGACGCGCACGGTCCAGATCATCGACGACGACCCGCCCTTCTCCCCGGTGCGCATCGACCCGGCCTCGGCGGTGCTGGTCTCGCAATACAACCGCCTCGATCTGCACACGCTCCGTGATCGTGTGGAAGATGCTGAACGCGCGGTGCGGATCGCGCGACACAACTTACTGCCGGATCTCGACTTGGCCGCCGACGCTAAGTTCGACAGCGAGGTCGGTGACCTCGACCAGGCCGATCCGCAATTCTGGTCGGCGTCGATCGGCGTCACGCTGGAAGTGCCACTGGACCGCAAGGCCGAGCGGAACGCGTATCGCGCGTCGCTAATCACGCTGGCCCGGACCAGGCGATCACTCGAAGAGCGTCTGGACGAGATTCGGCGTGACATTCTGGACCAATTGCGTGAACTCCAGCAGCTCGAGAAACGCATCGAACTACAGGAGAAGCAGGTGATATTCGAGCAGCGCGCCGTCGCCGTGACCAAGCTGCGGTACGAAGCCGGCAACGTTGACAACCGCGACCTGCTGGATGCCCGCCAGGGCCTGACCAATGCCCAGAACGCGCTGATCGATCTGAAGGTGCGACACTTCGTCGCCCGCCTGCGGCTGCGGCGCAATTTGGGCGTCATGTTCGTCGATGAGAAAGGGATGTGGGCGGAATGAAAGCAGCTATCGGAATCGTGGTACTCGTCGTGCTCGCCAGCGGCGCATATCTGATCCGCGGTAACGTGGGTCGCGGAGGCGGCGCAGCGTTCCCGGACGACGTGGTCTTCCCCGTGGCGCGCGGCGACCTAGTCGTCACGATCACCGAGAACGGATCGCTGATGGCCAAAAACTCGGAGCGCATCAACTTCGAGGCCCGCAGCAGCGGCAACATCACGCACCTCGTGGATGAGGGTAAGACGGTCGAGGAAGGCGAGATCCTGTGCGAGATGGACGCCAAGGAGTTGAAGGACCAGCTCCAACAGCTCGAACTCAATCTCGTGCAGACCGAGGCGGACCTCGATACCGCCCGCACCGAACTCGACATTCAGCAATCCGAAAACGCCGCCACCGTCGAGAAGGCCCAGATCGCCCTGACCAAGGCTCAGAATGAACTGGAGAAATACCGTGACGGCGACGCGCCCAAGGAACTCCGCAACCTGAAGGTGGCAATCAAGGAAGCCGAGACGAAATACAGCCAGGCCAAGAAGAAATACGAGGATTCGGAGAAGCTGCGCGAGCAGGACTACATCAACCAGTCGCAGGTCGACGAGGACAAGATCGACTTCGAACGGGCGGAAATCCAACTCGAAGGCGCCAAACGCGATCTGGAGATCTTCGAGCAGTACACGCGACCGATGACCATGACTGACAAGGACATGGCGGTGCGCGACGCCCAGCGCGAGGTTGACAACGCCGCCAAACGCGCCAAGTCAAAGCTGCGTCAGTGCCAGGTCGCGGTCGAATCAAAGGAACAGCGGCTCACATCCCTGCAAACGCAGCTCAAGGAACTCAAAGACGAGATCGACAAGTTCACGATCAGGGCACCCGCGCCGGGCATCGTGATCTACGGCGACCCGGAAGAGCCGTGGTATCGGAGGCGCGTCGAGATCGGCGGGCACGTGTGGGGCGGGTTCCCGCTGTTCACTATTCCCGATCTGCGCGTGATGCAGGTCCAGGTGAACGTCCACGAGGCGGACATCAACAAGCTCAAGGAGGAGCAGGACGCAACCGTCACGATGGATACGTATCCAGGGCTGGTCCTGCACGGCAAGGTGACGCGCATCGCCACAATTGCCGGCCAGGCCGGCCGCGAGGCCAACGAGGAGGTCAAGGAGTTCACCGTCGGCATCACGCTGGACGAATTGGAGGACGTCAAGCTGAAGCCGGGCATCAGCGCCAAGGCCCAGATCTTCATCGAAGAGCGCAAAAACGTACTGTACATCCCGATCCAATGCGTCTTTGTCGAGGGTGACACGCATTACTGCCACGTTGTCCGCGGCGATGAGGCCGTGCGCGTCGCGGTGACGCCGGGCATCACCAACGACACGCATATCGAGATCCTCGATGGTCTGACCGAGGGCGAGCGCGTTTTGCTATACAACCCGTCGCTACAGGCCGGCAAGAAAGCCAACGGCAAGGGCGAGCAGGAGAACGGCCACATGCCGCAGCCCGCGGCCCAGCCGTCGAACGGAGCGCCGCATCCGTGATGGACAGCACCCCGATCGTCAAGCTCGAACAGGTCGCCAGGGTTTACGGCACGGAGCAGAACCCACTGACCGTGCTGCGCGACGTGAACCTGGAGGTTGCCGACGGCGAGTATGTGGCCATCGTCGGTCCGTCCGGCGCGGGCAAGTCCACGATGCTGAATATCCTGGGTTGTCTTGATCGGCCGACGCGCGGGGCGTACCTGTTCATGGGGCGCAATGTGGCGGAGCTGGACGACGAGGCGCTGTCGCGCGTCCGCAAGCACCATCTCGGCTTCGTGTTTC
>JAFGRR010000437.1 GCA_016935035.1 Phycisphaerae bacterium
AAAGCTCATGACCAGCCGCACCGTCGACTGGTACGGCAAGTCCATCGGGGAGCTACGAGCCGAACGCGGCGTTGTCGTCCACGCCGCCCCCGCAAGCAACTGACCGGCAAGACAGGAAAGAGGCCGAAGTGCCCCGTTTCATTATCGAGCGCGACATACCCCAAGCCGGAAGCTGGTCCGACGATGAGGCTCACGCCGTGACCCAGAAATCCGAGGCGGTCCTGGCCGGCCTTCCAGACGTGCGCTGGCAGCTGAGCTACATTTCCGACGACAAACTTTACTGCGTTTACGACGCACCCGATGCTCAAAGCATTGTCGAGCACGCCGAGCGGGGTGGCTTTCCGGCGAACAAAGTTTCAGAGGTGCGTCGGATTATCGACCGCACAGCGTACGGAAAATGACGTTCTGTGGACCCGGCGAAACGATGACCGTTGACGACGCGCTGCGGGCTGGGCCGCAGCCGCCGATCGGATTGTCGGACGCCGAGATCAGTCTCCACGCCGGCTACGTGTTGGCCGCGCGCAGGAAAGGCTGCGTGATCGAACCGCTATCTGACCTGTTGGCGCTGTCGCGCGCAGACGCCGAACGCCTACGTGATGCGATTCTGCGTTTCCGACTGGTGCGCGAGCGTGCAGTGGGCTGGCGGATCGAATCGGGCGCCGCCCCAACGGTTCACGACCGCGCGGCCGATTACGGCATGGTGGCGCGTCACGTGCTGACGAATCGGGCGGTGATCCCCGCACATCTGCGTGGTGGGCGTGCCTTCGCCGATATCCGCCTGATAATGAACGATCACGTGTCACCGCACGCCACGGCCGCCGAGGCGCTACGCGCGATCGACAGCGTCGGTCTGGCGCTCTCGACGGTGGAGTGGATCGTCGAACCCCGTGAGACCGACACGCACGACGGCGTCGCAACGGATACGGTGTCGCCGGCGTGGGTTTCGGTGGGCCCGACGGTGCCGGTCGGGCGTTTGGCGACCAGCGCGGTGTCGGTCAAACGCAACGGAGTTGTTGTTGCCCACGGCACGCCCGACCGGGCGGTAGGCGAGTTCGGGCGGAGTCTGGTCGTTCTGGCTGGGCACCTGGCGAAGATCGGCCAGCGCATTTCGCGCGGGGCGACGGTGCTGGTGAGTTGGATGCCTGCCGGCGTTGCCCTCTCGCCTGGGGACTGCGTCGAGGTGTATCTCGCCGACTCTCTGGCCATGTCCTACAGGTGCGGCGAGGGCTAGGCCCCGCGATGGCTGTCCGATCTCTGACTACGGCGCTTGCTGATAGCGTCGGGATTGCCGAGGCGGGGACGAAAACCCCGTGGCGCGGCCATGGAGGCGGCGTCTCGTTGACCAAATTCCAGGTCCCTGATGTGGTTTTCGGCGTCGGCGCACTCGCCGAACTCGGGGGCTGTGTTCGCCGCCTGGGTGGGCGCCGACCGTTCCTCGTCACCGACCCCGGGCTGGTGGAAGCAGGCTGGGCGGCGGCCGCGGCAACGGTGTTGCGCGGCAACGGTTTATCGCCGGTGCAGTGGACGGGTGTGACGCCCAATCCAAAGGACTACGAGATCCAGGCCGCCTTCGAGCAGTACGCGTCGGCGGGCGGCGACGTCATCGTCGCGGTCGGCGGCGGGTCGTGCATCGACGCCGCGAAGGGCGTTGCGATCTTATCGGGCAACGGCGGCACCATCCTCGACTATGTCGGTGTGGACCGGGTGATGCAGCCTATTCCGCCGCTGGTGATGGTGCCGTCTACTTCGGGGACCGGCGCGGATGTTTCGCAGTTCGCCGTGGTGACCGACACCCGATATCGCACCAAGCTCACGATCATCAGCCGCAGCCTCGTCCCGGAGATCTCGGTGATCGATCCTGAGTTGCTGACCACGATGCCCGACTGGCTCAATGCAGCGACAGGTCTTGACGCTTTGACGCACGCGATCGAGGCGTTCGTGTCGCGTGCGCACAACCGCTTGACGGATCAACTGGCGTTGCACGCGGCTCACTTGGTGAGTACACACCTGCCCGTGGCCGCCTTTTATCCGCACGAGCTCGACGCCCGTGTCGGGATGGCGCAGGGCGCACTGGAAGCTGGGATGGCCTTCTCGAACGCGATTTTGGGCGCTACCCATGCCATGGGTCATCAAGTGGGCGGGCTGCTCGACGTGCCGCACGGAGTTGTCAATGCAGTGCTGTTGCCCCACGTCATTCGGTTCAACGCCGAAACATGTCCGGCCCGCTACGCTGCACTGGCCTCGGCCGCCGGGGTGGGTGCGGAGGACCAGCCGGCGATCGAGCAGGCGCAGCTGCTGGCAGAGCGGGTTCGCCAGCTCGCGGATTCCGTCGGCGTGCCCGCCGGTCTTCAGGCGCTCGGAGTCAGCGACGAGGTGATTCCGCAGCTGGCGAAGACCACGCTCGACGATGCGTGTTTGGGTACCAATCCGCGCGCCATCACGCAGTCCGACATCGAGTCACTGTTTCGTCAGGCTCTGTAGGGGGGAACGGATATGACGGTTACCGCCGCGGGGCACGTGGAGTGCGAAGTGACGTCACTGGACGCGCTGACGGGTATCCGCTCGGGCAAGCGCTCGTACTATCCGGAGTACCTGCGCAGCAATGAGCGGCTGCACGACACCGTGCGTGCGCTTGATCGGATCTCGGCCGCAGTGGTGCGCACCCATGAAGGGCCGCGCGCGCTCGTGGAGGCGGTCGTGCAGGCCGCTGCTGATCATCTGCAAGCGGACTGGGTGATGTTTGCGCTGGCTGACGAGGCCATGCCGGCAGCGCGGCCGCGCTTCCTCATGCTCAGTTCTGCCGGCTGGGTCGAACATGAAGCCCACCTGCCCCGCGACGCCCGCGCGGAATTGAGCGTTATGCAGGGCAGTCCGCATTCGGCTGGTGGCCGAGCCGAAGACCGCATAGTTCGTGTTTCTATGGCGCTGGAAGGCGAGCCGATCGGATGGATGGCGGCGCTGCCGTCGCAGGACGTCGACGTCGCCGATACCGACCTGTCGATTTTGCACGTGCTGGCCAATCAAGCAGCGGTTGCGCTGCACAACTCGGTCCTGCTGCATTCGGCGACCCTGCTCAAAGGCCGCACACAGCAACTCAGCGTGGAAGCTGATCGTCAGGCGGAAAACCTGCGTACGCGAAGTTCAGAACTGCAGGAGGCGCAGCGGAATCTCGTCGGGCTGCTCAATCGGCAGGCCCTCGATGACGAGCGGCACCGTATCGCTCGTGAACTTCACGACAGTGTCACCCAGGACGTGTGGAGCGCTGGCATGGCGATCGAACTCTGTCGCGCCGACCTGGCTGAGATTGGGGGTATCCCGGCAGCGCTTGTCGAGCGGCTCATGGCGGCCAAAGACCTGACGCGGCACGCCGTCGAACGCTTGCGGGTGGCCATTTACGCGCTCAACACCGGCCCCGATGAGCGATCCGACTCCTTGCCGGCCCTGCTGGGCCGGCTGTCGACGGTGCACCT
>JAFGRR010000438.1 GCA_016935035.1 Phycisphaerae bacterium
ACGTCGCCGGGCGCCCGAGGAAACGGACATTTGGCCCAGTTTTGCCAAGAGTAAGCACGGGGCGTGTAATGCGGGTGCGCGTGCTGTCCTGGGCGCGCAGGCCGCCGTCCTCGGTCGCCATGGCGGTGTTTGTGTAGTCGCCGGTCTGCGTGGCATGTGCCTGGAATGCGACCTCGCGCGCCTGGCCGGCGGCGAGATCACCGATGTTGACGGTGACTTCGCGCTGCCCGTCCGCCGTCGTCCAGCCATTGGGCAGCGTGTCAACGATGTGCACGTTGCGGGCTACGCCCGAGCCGGTGTTGGTGACTGTCACGGTGACCGGAATCGGATCGCAGATGATCACCTCGGCTGGCGCGTTTTTGACCAGTTGCAGGGCCGGTTGCACTACCAGCATGCTGGCGCACGCCTGTGACTGGAGGGTGATTGACGCACACGCGCTGGCCTCGCCCGTGCGGCCGGCGGTAGCCTGTATGCGGATCGTAGAGTTGGCGTGTGCCCCAAGTGTCTCCCAGTACCAACTACCGACGGCGCCATCGGCGCGCTGTGCCTGTGGGTTGATTGCGGTGATGGTCAGGCCGGTTGGCATTTGCTCAGTGAGGGTGATGCCGTGGATCGGCGCATCGGTCAGGTTGGAGAGCTTGAGTTCGTACTCAAATGTGGTTCCGGCCCGGACTTCGGCCGGCCAGGTGCGTTCGAGCAGGAGAATGCTGGTGCGCGGGTCGCCGGTCGGGTAGGCCATCTGTGTCTTGGCGAGGCGTAGTGACTGTTGCGCCTGGGCCGGCGCGAGCGTCATCAAGCCCAGCAGGGCGATTAATAACGTCCGCCGCGCGAGCGCGGAATCCCCATGGAATCTGGTCATGATTCATGCTCCCTTCGCGTTATGTGTGGTACTTACGGTTCGGGGGTTCGCGGAAGAGGAAACCCCGAGCGGGGTGCCGGCCGATCAGCCGGCACCCCGCCAGGTGGGTCAGCGCACTATTTGTATACGTGCGTGCTTTCAGTTTCCTCGACCGGCGAGGTCAACTGATCGCTGGTCAGAGAGACCTTGAAGCGCGTGTCACCTTCCGTGAGACCCTTTGTCACGACGCGGAAGGTCGCCTTGGCCTTCGGGGCCAGCGACGAAAGCGGGGCGAACGTTACGGTGCGACCATCGGCCGTACCACCCGTCGGGCCCTCGGCAGAGACGAACTCGGCCTCGGACGGGACCGTGCAGACCAACTGGATATTCGTGTCGGCTGACGTGCCCTGGTTGGTGACGATGATGGTGTAGGTCTCATTCGCACCGATCTCGATCGGGTCGGATACGTCAACGACCTCGAGCAGAATGGCGGAAACGCCCTCGACGTCCATCTCCGCGGAATCCTCGGCCTCGGCGCAGATCGCCTTGGCGGTCGCGGTGTTACGCATCGTGCCAGGCGCGGTGGCCGTGAACGTCATGCTGACGGTCTTGGACGCGCCGGCTGCCAGTGTGCCGAGGTTCCAGGTGATGAGGCCGCCACTGAACTGGCCACCGTCGCTGGCTGACACGAAGGTCAGGCCGGCCGGAACCGTGTCGGTCAGCACGGTCTGCTGAGCCGCGGTATCACCGGTGTTGGTCACCGTGATCTGGTAATCCGCCGGACGACCGAGGTAACGCTTGGCCGGTCCGGTCTTGTCGACCTTGAGCACCGGCTGGCGCACGACGGTCTGGCACTCGGCCTCGGCGGTCAGACCGCCATCGGCGGTCGCAACGGCCCGGTTCACGAAGGTGCCGGTGCGCTGCGGCTGCGTCTGGAAGCGGCCCTGCTTGGCCTGACCCGGATTGAGCGTGCCGGCGTCGAACACGATCTGCGAACGGCCGTCAGTGGTGACGATGCCGTCGGGCAGGTTGTCGACGATCTTCACGTTCGTCGCCGGGCCGTCGCCGACGTTACGCACGATGATGACATGCTCGATCGGATCACAGACGGTGACCTCGGGCGTGCAGGTCTTCTCGAGCTGAAGCTTGGCCTCGACGATGATCGTCTTGGCGCAGTCGCGGGCGTTGAGGCCCTGGTCGGCGGTGACCTCGGCGCAGTTCGTGAACTCGCCGACGCGCGTGCCGCGGACCGTTACGACGATGCCCTTGGCGGCGCCGCCATCAATCGTGCCGAGCGACCACGACATCGACTGGCCGCTGACCTGCGCGGACGGGGCGCTGGACTCATAGGCAATGCCGTCCGGCAGAACGTCGGTCACGACCACGTTGGTGGCCGCCACGGTCGACGGGTTGCTGACCTCGATGTTGTACTGGAAGGTCTCGTTGACCATCTTCTGGGCCGGCGCGGTCTTGGTGATCGCGATCAGCGGCGGAATCCAGGTCTTGGACGTATGGCCGGTGGCAATGTGCACCGGCGGCTTGCAGCACTGCACGTTCTCGGGTCGCACGATGTCGATCTCAAGGTTGTTGGTGCCGCCGGCCGGCGTGACCTGGCTGATCGTCACGTTTGCGAGACCGTTGGCATCCGTCATGACCGTGGCAGTCTGGCCACCGCCGGGCGACAGCGTCGCGGCCGGTCCGTCGAGAATCGTGTAGGTGACCTGGTAGCCTTCAAGCGGCATGCCATCGGAGTACTGGGCGACCATAGTCGCGAAGTCGTGCGTCGTGCCGGTGGGGTTGGTCCCAGGCGGCGGGAATTCCCACTTCACGTCGTACCAGTGCTTGGTGGCAAAGACCTTGTGCTTGTTCCAGTCGTAGATGCCGGGGGCGTACACGGTCATGTACGTGTCACCCTCGATCGGCGAGGTGATCGTGCACCAGGTCTGACCCTCGGTCAGTTCGATGTCGTCCGAGGGATCGTCATTGCCGCGATCGAGAATATGCGGTCCGTTGTTGGTGTGCGAGACGGCGAAGGTGTTGCTCACCTTGTAGCCGCGGCTGGCGCGCCACCCGCTTTCGTCAACCTCGACGATGTGGCCGACGCTGCCTTCCGAGATCATCCACTCGATGCGTCGGTTGGGTAGTGGCTTGCCATCCTTGTCCTTGACCGTGGCGATGAAAACGTGCTGGGTCTGAACCGGGTTGAGATCTTCCAGCGGAACGACCTCGAGCTCAACTGCGAACGGATCCCAGTTCGTGTAGTAGCCGCCCTCTGGCGGTTCGGGGTGCGTGTACTGTGTGTCGCCGCCCGCCGGCCAGGTGAAGGCGTGGGGCATGTGGCCTCTGCACCCAAACAACCCCAACGCCACGATGGCTGCCGAGATTGCCAAGAGGTGTTGTTTCCGTTTGATTCCTGTCATTGCGTGCCTCCATCAGGGTCGTTCTGGCAAAACCTTTGCGGTGTTCCTGTAACCGTGGTCGCCTTTTGTTCACTAACCGCCGATAACTCGGCGGTGATTCGCTGTTCTGTTTTTTGTTGGCTCTGACGATGCGCGCCGCGCCACGCCACACGCTTCGGAAACGCGCAATGCCAGTCTTGCTACTCGATACAGACATGCCCGAGTTCACTGAGAATAATAGCAGCGCTTGTCGTACAAGGGGAGGGCCAGCGGCCCGTTCTTCTGACAAGATGCTCGCCGCGACCATCCACAGACCGCCCCATTACGGGGGGGGAAGCGACAATCGAGACGCAATCTCCAAGTCGGCTACTGCCGCTCTGCTCGTCGCCACATGCCCCATGCGAGTATCGCACTGCGATCCTAAGTTCAGGCTAACAAAGGTGTTGCATCGCGCGCGCTCCCGTAGACCTGACTCCGTGAGACAGCCAGCACGTCGCCGCGGGACACCCAGCGCATCTCGTGGGACAGTTTTCGGCCCACCATAAGACCATCGGTCGTATCGGCGGGACTTTTTTACGTGATTTTTTGGGGCCTAGCCTTGGACACAGCGACGCCAGGGGCTACCGGCACGCTTCTTGCCCTTGTCCGAAGGGGATGAACAGATGGGATTGCATCGTGAGAAGCAAACACGACATCCTCGATGAGATTAACACCCGTGCCGCGGCGCGGAACTGCACGATCGACGAGCTCATGCCGATTTTGATCGAGGTGCTGATCGATGTGCGCGACCAGGGCGCTCTGAATCACGCCGCTCTCAGCGAGGTGATCACGCACCTACATGCGTGGTGTGGCTGCGGGCCGGGCGTCTCTGAGTCGTCCGATTCCTGACGCTGATCCACCCAAGTTCCGACAGGTTCGTAGCATAACGCAAGTGGGGTTGGCTTCCCTGCCCGTCGCCGGGCAAGTGCGCCAACCCCACGGAAGATTAGGGCTCGGTGGAGTCTCGGGCTAAAAGGAAAACGCGTCTCTCGCAAAGCTCGGCTTGAGCTTCACTTGCGTTGTCTCATAGCTGCCGATGAGCGTCTCTTCGTTCTCGTCGGCATATGAATACACCGCCACGGGCACCACCCATTCCTGGTCGATGTGCACCACCAGACGTGCGTCAGGGTATGCACCTTCGGGTCCCGTGTACGGGAGGTGGCGGATGAGGACCAGGGTCGGGCGCCCGTCGAGGCTGCCACGGCCGGCATATTCCCACGCCATGCCGCCGAGTTCGTCGAAACGCTTGTTGTCGCTGCAAAGCCGTTCCAACGTCGCGTGAAAGCCAAAGCGGTCGATCGGATAGCGGCTGGCCTTGCGAGCCTGGTCGCCGTGAATCGGGATCTTGACCTCGTCGACGACTAGCCGAGCCAGTCGTCCGGCCGGTTCGACCAGTGCCTGCTCCTCGCCCTTAATGCTGAGGTTCTGTCCCTCGACCCACAGGGTCCGTTTGACCTTACCGGCGTTCTCGAGCCAGGTCATGTAGACGGCGCGAGGCTCTTCACGATACCGGACATCGATAGTCTGCCGCGTGCCCAGCTTGCCGTTCATGCGTTCCTGCTTGAGGAAGACGCAGTGGTACTCGTCCGTGAGCTTGGCCACGCGTTCGAGGCCGAGGTCCAGCAGGGCCCGGGGGTCGCGTTTGGCGAGTTCAACGAGTGGCACGACCGTGGGGGCGCGCGGGGTCTCGATGGAAACCTCGGCCAGCCGGGCGACGGCTTTCACCTGGGTGTCGCGACAGGCGCACGCAAAGAGCGGGTAGATGCCGCCGAGCAGAAGCACGGCCAGCAGGGCACTGCATTTTCTGTGGCTACAAACGAACTTCATAACACGACCTCTCTAAGCCCCGCCGGCATTAACCATCATTATCGACGGGTTCCACGTGCGAACCGACCTCGCGGTTGCCCTTGGTAGTTCTCGGGTGGGGTTTGTCTCTGTTCCCATCGCGGCTTCACTGAATAGCAGCAAGACACATGCCATTACCGAGCCCACAACCGTAAGTCGCTATCTAGTATCGGCTTAATGCACGTTTGACCTTGTGGGCCTGGCAGCTTCGGCTTCTCGTGGCGCAGCATCGGCGTGTCGCCGTAACGCTATAGTGTCCCACGGACTGTGTCGCGCGAAAGCCGTCCGAGACAGCCGGTCGCCTCCGCGGACGTGTCGGACGCCGTCGCCCTGACCAAGACGAGACTCACGCGGCAGGGTCGTCCTGGGACGTGCAACAAGCCGAGCCTGGGGTTAGCCTATTGTTGGTGGAGGGTCTGGACCCGGGCCGCTCATGTCCATCGGGTTCAGGACCGCATTGCAGTCACACCAAGCCAGGCCGGGCGGGTCGCGCCAGCGCGGCGTGCCGAGATGGGACGATTTGTACACCTGGAGCAGAGATGAGCGAGGCCCTGGTTGCTGAGTTGTTCGCGGCGCTCGATTGCGTCGTGCTCAGACGACGTGACGATCGCACATTTGCAGCGGTGGGTTCGCCGCCAACCTGGTTCAATCACCATTTCTTGACGGGAGATGATCCGGCAAACGCGATTCGACTGGCCGAGAAATCCGCCTTTCTCACGCAATTCATCGATGAGGCAGCGCAGCTGTGGGGTGGCGGAAAGCCCGGTCGGCTCGTGTCGGCGGCATGGTCCGAGCCAGCGGCGGTGTCCAGCGGGTACTACTTCCAGGCCGAAGCCCTGTCCCTGCCAGCCGGCGCCTTTCTCGTGATCTCACGTTGCGGCGCCGACATCGCGTGTGCAATGCCGCAGTGGTCAGACTTGGCCAATCTGCGAGCTGACTGTGACATCGCTGAGTTGAGCTGCTCGGAGAACGCCTCACAAGTGCTGGCGGCCAGGCTGGAAGCCGCGCTGGCGCTCGTGGCACACGGCCGCGAGGACATGATCGCGATCCTCAACCAACTGCGCATCGCCATCGTCATGACGGATCACGACGGCCGGCTGACCTTTCTGAGTGAGACTTGCCAGGGAGTTCTCGGCACTTGCGAAAGGGACGTTTTGGGCAGACATTGGCGTGAGGTCTGCCCGTGGGGTGAGGATGTGAAAAGCCGGCTGGCGGAGTCGTTTGTGTTGCCGCCGGACCAGCGTGAAAAGCTTGTCGGCAGCCTGGTCGCGCCGAGTGGCCGGCAATACTGGATGGAGATCGAAGTCCGCGACGACCCGCGTGACCCGCGGCGCAAGATATTCTTCTTGTACGACGTCACCGAGGTGCACGACCTGCGGCGCATGCTCGAGGGGCAGGCGCACTTCCACGACCTGGTCGGCAAGAGCAAGTCGATGCGAGCCGTGTATCAGCAGATCCAGGACCTGGCGCGGGTGGACACGATTGTCTTGATCGAAGGCGCGACCGGCACGGGCAAGGAGCTTGTCGCCCACGCGATTCACTCGTGCAGCCAGCGCAAGGACAAGCCGTTCGTGGCCGTCAACTGTGCCGGGCTGACCGACTCGCTGCTGGGCAGCCATCTCTTCGGGCACAAACGCGGCGCCTTCACCGGCGCGATCGAGGATCAGAAGGGCGTCTTCGAGGAAGCCGCCGGCGGGACGGTCTTCCTCGACGAGATCGGTGACATTTCCAACGCCGTGCAGACCAGCATGCTGCGTGTTTTGCAGGAAAGGGAGATCACGCGTCTGGGCGAGGCCCGGCCGCGCAAGGTTGATGTTCGCATCATCGCCGCCACGCATCGCGACTTGCATACCGAGGTCGAGGCCGGGCGGTTTCGGATGGATCTGCTCTACCGAATTCGGGTGGCGAGAATCGCGCTGCCGGCGCTATGCGAACGGCGCGAGGACATCGCGCTGTTGGCGAGTGAGTTTCTGAATCGTTCACGCGCCGCCACGGGCAAACGCGTGGAGGGCATCAGCGAACCCGCCATGGGATTGCTGTTGGACTACGCCTGGCCGGGCAATGTTCGCGAGTTGCAGAGCGCTGTGGAATTCGCCGTCATTCGCAGCGGCGGCCCCGTCATTCAGCCCGAAGATCTCCCGCCCGAGATTGCGCGCGGCACACCGGTTGCCGACGTATCGCGCGCCAACGAGCCCGAGGGCGACGAACGGGCGCGAATCCTGTCGGCGCTCAAGTCCGCCAGGGGGAATCGCTCGGTGGCGGCGCGCATGCTCGGCTTTAGCCGATCAACCTTCTATCGCCGCCTGACCGAACTGGGGATCGAGCTGGAGTAGGTCACTCCATGCCGCGGCCGGACGTCGGCTGTAGCGGCCAACGTCTTGTCGGGCGTCCGCTTGGATGCGGAGAACCATCAGGTACCGAGGCCTGACGCCAAACGTGCGCTCGAAGCGCACTAATCCGTGGAGTCGTCGCCGTAGACGGCGAATAGAACATCCAGCACGCCGTCGGCAATCGCGCGCAAGCCGGTCTGCACTGTTGGATCGCTAAGACCCTCGGGGGGACAGCCGCCCATCACGAGGCCGCTGCCGGCGAGCAGGGCCAGAAGGGCGATGCGCAGACGGCCGGGCCGCGAAGAAGCGGCGCTTAGCCTCGACGGTTCATGCCGATCGGTCATGAGATGCTCCTCAAAAGCGCCAGCGCGCCGCTGGTGTATTCCAGGTACGCGCGACCATGGCCCGTCGCGGCCCGGCTGGCCGCCCGCAATGTCCGACTGGTCGCCGCCGGTGCTCATCGTACCGCATGTGCCGGCCGAATCGAAGAGGCAACTCCGGTCTTGTGTTGCCGTATGCTCGGACGTTTAGGTGATAAGGAACTCGCGGTGCCAGATCGTTGGCGCGCGACTCGACTGTATGTGTGTTGCTAACCATAGCGTAGTGCCTCAATGGGGTTCATGGCAGCGGCCCGGCGGGCCGGGTAGATTCCGAAGACGACGCCTGTCAGACACGACACGCCCAGTGAAAGCGACAGGGCCCAGGGTGTGATGACGGCCTGCCACTGCGTCGCGTGCTTGAGAACCATGACGCCCGCGACGCCGAGCAGCATGCCCAGAATCCCGCCGATCATCGACAGGCTGACCGTCTCGACCAGGAATTGCCAGGTGATGTCCTTGCCTGAAGCGCCGATTGCCCGGCGGATGCCGATTTCACGCGTGCGCTCGGTGATGCTGGCAAGCATGATGTTCAGGATGCCGATGCCGCCGACCAACAGCGAAATGCCGGCGATGACCGGCAACACGATGTTGAAGACGCGCTGGGTGCGTTGTTGCGATTCGAGCAGTTCGAGCGGAACGGTGACTTCGAAGTCCTGCTTGTCATGGAACGAATCGAGAATCGTCTGAATGGCGCGTGCTGCCACCACCACGCGTTCCTCTGACTGCACGGCACAGACGATCTGGTGCAGCTCGACGCGCGTGCTCTCGTAGCTGCCCGACTTTTGTGTGACCTGGGCCACGCCGAAGCGTTCGAGTGCCGATTCGAACGGCACGTAGACTTCCATCGCGCGATCGTCGATGCCCAGCACGACCTTGTTGGGGCTCTGAAACTCGAAGTCGGGCAGCACGCCGACCACGCGGTAGTACTCAAGCCCGATCTTCAGATCGAGCTTGAGCGGGTCGCCGACGTAACGTGCTTCCTCCAGCAGCTTGGCGCGTACCACGCAGACGCGACGACGATCGCGACCGTCCTCGGCCGTGAGCGTACGACCCAGGAAAGGCGTGAGGTGCAAACGCTCGAAGTAGCTCGGCGTGACGGCGCGGACCTTGGCCGCGATCCGCCGGCTCTTGAACCACAGCCATTTCTCGATGTCGTGAACCGGCAGCACTTCTTCGACCAGCGGCAGTGTTTCGGCGATCTGGTCGGCGTCGCGGAATGTCAGGCCATATCGCAGCGTGCGGCTCTCCGTCTCGTCCTGCACGTTCTGCTCGGCGGGCGGCTTCTTGGCGTTGATGATGATGTTGCGGACGCCGAGCTCCTTGATCTGGTCCAGAATTGCACGCTTGGCGCCTTCGCCCAGTGCCACCATCGACAGCACCGACGCGACGCCGAAGATGATGCCAAGCGTCGTCAACAGCGACCGCAGCTTGTGGCGGCCGAGATTGCGGACGGCTTCGCTGGCTAGCTCAAGCAGGAACATCGGCGGTGGCTTCCGAACGTGTGTCGGTTTCGATGCGGCCATCGCGGAGATGCACGCGCCGCGGCGCCGCCTCCGCCAGGTCGTGGTCATGCGTAATCAGGAGAATCGTGCGGCCGGCGGCATGCAGCTCCTTCAGAATGGTCATGATGTCGGTCGAGGTGACCGAGTCCAGATTACCGGTCGGCTCGTCGGCGAGAATCAACGCGGGGTCGTTCGCCAGGGCACGCGCGATGGCGG
>JAFGRR010000047.1 GCA_016935035.1 Phycisphaerae bacterium
CGTGTCCTCGATCCGGTCGGACCGGCCCGCCGCCGACAGGTCAACCTCCAGCGTAACGTTCATCACGACGTCCTGCTTGGCTTGCCGTTCCGCCTCGTCAACGCCGATCACGCAGCGGGCTCGCACGTCGCGGAGATAGATCCGATCCCGTGCCATGTTCACCTTCCGTCCTCTCGAGTGCCCGTCAACCGAATTGCGCCGCCCGAGCGGGAAGTTCACGCCTTATCTCGTTCAGACGATAACCGAAACCGGCACCGCTGATACTGGACAGGTCCACGTTGCCGTGGCGCCGCCGGTACAATCCCGGGTGGACGGCCTCCTCCGGTCCTGACGCATCAGGATAGAACTGCATCGCGTTGGTCTCCACGCCCGCAACCGTACCCGCGTGACCGGCCAACAGCACGTGCGGGATCTGTGCCAGCATCGGATTCGTCAGGTCCTGCACCATCAGCGCCATGCCGTGCATCTTGGCCCAGCAGGCGCTCAGAATCGCCTCGGTCTGCGTCTTGCAGGTCTTCAGGGCCACGCCCGTCCAACCCAGCCGCCGGCCCAGCCGAATCAGCTTCCAGTCATGAGCGCTCTCGTCCATGAACAAAGGCTTGCGCTGCGACAGGCTGCGAACGTCGATCCGGTTGGCCTCGAGATCGTAGGGGAACGGCTGTTCGACGTAGAGGATCTTCTCGTGCGTACTCGGATGCTCGATCCGCAACC
Source organism: Phycisphaerae bacterium (assembly GCA_016935035.1). Lineage (GTDB taxonomy): Bacteria > Planctomycetota > Phycisphaerae > UBA1845 > Fen-1342 > JAFGRR01. Next base: position 712 of record JAFGRR010000047.1, read on the forward strand.
GGTCCAGGATCTCGTTGACGTAGGCGGGATCGGTCACCATGCAGTTGAAATCGCTGGTCAACCAGTCCACGCCATGATCTGCCGCAACCTGCCCGACCCGCACCAGCCGGTCATAGTCCCATGCGGCATCGTTGCCGCGCAGTTTGACTTTCAGGCATTTGAGACCATCTCGCTGGATCCAGTCAGCCAACAGAACGGGATAGCCGTCGTCGGGCTCGCTGCCGGTCAGCTCGGACGCATCGAGCGGGTCGAGCCCACCGACCAGGTGCCACGCGAGCAGCTTATCCGGCGGCTGCGACGCCAGATACGCCTGGGGATACTGGCCGGCGAACGAGACGCCCGAGCCCTCAGCCGGCTCGAGCAGGTCCGCCAGGCTGCGGTTCATGAAGGCTGCACCGTAGGTCTCGTAGATCGGCCGGTCGTGCAGTTGGCCATACGCGTCGTGCAGCGCGATATCGAATGCCGAACAGCACACAAGACCCCCCGGCCAGGGTATCGGCTCGTCGCCGGCGTGATCGCGATTCGCCTCAGCCAACAGTCGCGGCAGGACGTCGCGCTGAAAATCATGCCCGATCTCGATCGGATGGCCTTGGACCTCGAAGGCGGCCCACGCTTCTGCCAGCTTGACGCAAAACCGTTCGAGCCGTTCGTGGCGCCGTGCATAGCTCAGCCGGCCAGGCCAAGCCCACTGCACACTGAGCGGCGTCTCGCCCCACCCGCGCGCAGTTCGTCCACGGCTGTCGGTGACCCGCATACAGGTTCGGGCACACGTGACGTGCGTCAGCGTCTCGGCGCCGAACTTGAGCGGCACACGCGTCTCTACCGGCAGGAAATAGAGGCACGTGCCAATGGGGCGAACATCGGTCGTCTTGCCCACGGTATGCTCCGGCCTGAGGTCGGTTGACGGTGAGCCCATGATACGACCGGTTGGCACTGGCCGCAGCCCCCGGGCCACCATCAGCCTGGGTAGTTCAGTTGTGCACGTCTTCATGCAGTGCCACTGGCCTCACAGTGGACCCCGGCCTGGAAACCAGCGCTTGGCGGGTGCGCCATGGTCGTGGTAGCCGCCCAGAACCGGCCTTGACAGGTTCTGGCCGGTGGTGTATATATGCGTTTCAACGTGACTGGCGTGGGGTAAGTCGGTTTCTTGGCTTGTCCCGCAACTCGCGGAGGTGGCCCGACCGGCGAGTCGGGTTGGTAAACTGCCGCACGGTAAGGAGTTGCGACGAGACAAGATGGGCCGGCTTTCTTTTGCGCCGGGCCCCGGCGATGCTGAGAATGGCCGGGCAATAAAAGTGCAGCAAACCGGGCTCGAATCCGAAATCAGGGTTGACACGGGCCACAAGGCTGCTAATCTATGGGGCTCCCCGTGAGTCGGTGACTTGCGGGGCGGACCTGACGACCGCTCTTTGACAAGTGAACAGTGTGACCATAAGCCGTGAGAACGTGGGGTGCGGCGAGACTGCATGAAGCTCGCCGTCACTCAGATCACCATTTGAGTCGGCCGGTTTGACCGCCAGGTCAGTCTGGTCGGCAAGGTGTGCGTGGTGCTGCGGTCCGGGTGAAACCGGGTCGGCGGCATCGACGTCTAACGTTCTCATATGCAGATGAGACCAACGTTAGTTCTAGCGTCGAAGCGATCGGTCGGGTCTTCGGATTCGGCCGCTGCATCGATAAAAACTGAAGAGTTTGATCCTGGCTCAGAACGAACGCTGGCGGCGTGGCTAAGGCATGCAAGTCGTACGGACCGTGTGGAAGGTAACGGAAGCACGGTTAGTGGCGGACGGGTGAGTAATGCATGGGCAACGTACCCTGCACACAGGGATAGCGGCGTCCTTCGGGACTTTAGCGAAAGTGCCGGTAATACCTGATGACATCCAGAGGTTGCCTGACCTCCGGATCAAAGGTGGGGACCCTTCGGGGCCTGCTGACGTGAGATCGGCCCATGTCCTATCAGCTTGTTGGTGGGGTAACGGCCTACCA
>JAFGRR010000439.1 GCA_016935035.1 Phycisphaerae bacterium
GCCAGAACTGCAGGTCGAAGATGCTCATAGCGGGCTCCGGGTTGGAGCATCAGGGTGCCGATTTTTGCTTTTCCTCCTCCTTCTTCTTCTTCTTCTTCTCCTCATCGTCCTCATCTTTTGGATCGCCGCCCTGATCAATCGGGGCGTCGTCGCCGCCGTAGCCCAGAACCTCGACGATGATGATCGAGGGACGTTCCTCCTGGTTCCCCTGGTCGGTCGCCTGCTTGACGGCGTCGCCCGCCGCCTTGTCCTGGTTGCCGGTATCCACCTTGATCACAACTGGAGCTTTATCGAGCGAAGCCAAGATTTTCGTCGTGCCGGCCGATGAGATGTTTTCGGCGCCGAGGATTTTCAGTGCGCCCAGAAAGACATTGCGGCTCCCCGAAATGCCTGCGTCGCCGGCATTGATGGTTCCGCTCGGCGCATAAAGATCGATGTCCGACTCCTCGGCGTCTAGAGTCCCCTTCTGAGTGGAGATGCCGCTGCCGGTGAAGTTCGGATTGACTTCGTAGAAGATGTTGCCATCGGCGGTGAGATTGTAGGTGCGGTCAGGGTTGCTCAGCGCCGACTTTTTGCCCTTGCCGGCGTCGATGTCACCGAAGGTCGACCAGATGGTGATGTCGCCGCCGCGCGCGGTCAACACGCGCGATTTGTTGATGATCGTGCCCAAGCCGGTCGCGATGCGGATCTCGCCGCCATTGATGGTGAGCACGCCGTTGTTCTCACCAGTTGCATTCGAGGAGAGCGCGCTGACCTGCAGCTTGCCGCCCGGGACGACAATGTCGAGGTCCCCGCCGCGATAGGTGCGGATCTTCGATACCTCCATGATGACATCGCCCTGCCAGGCGGTGTTGTCCTGCTTCTCGGCGCCCGGAAACAGCTTGGCTAGAGCCGCGTAGCCACGCTCGTAGCCAAGACCTTTACCACCGAGCCCATCGAGCTGGCCGCGACCGGCGGCGCGCAGCTCGCGTGACAAGATGCGGTCGATAAGGAGCTTACGGTAGTCGCCGTACTTCGCATCTTGGAATGCCGTGAAGGCTGAAGCCTCGGAGAGCGTCGCGTCGCCGGTGACCTGGCGCATGAAGGCAACGAGCTCGTCGAGATAGATAGGCTTGCCGTTGGCGACCAAGTGATCCGGCATGGCGCCGACATTGCCCGGGTCGAGATAGGCGGCAATGAAATCATCGTAGCGAGGGTCGTCGGCCGTGCCGGCCAATACGGCGAGATCGGCGCCGTCCCTGGGCAAGTAAGGATTGCGATAGGTTGGCGGGCTCCCGAAGGCGCCGGGAGTCTCGCCATTCCCCACCGTCTGGATGCCACCGCCCTTGCCGAGGTAGACGTCGCGGCCAGCCTCGACCAGTGCAAAGCCGGGCCCGTCGATCGAGATGCTTCCGAGCGCCAGGCTGATGTCGCGTCCTGCCTGGAACAGCGTCAAGTCGGAGGCGTGGTTATTCTGCACGGCGAGACGCACGTTGTTGATGTCTCGGCCGGCGCGGAACCAAGTCTGCTCGGCGAAATACTGGTAGAATGTCTGGCCGGTCGCGGCACGGATATCGCCGTTGGCATAGATGCGGCTCGGCTCATAGTCGTTGGCATGCAACAGACCGCCATCCAGGAAGCTGCTCGCGGAGAGTTGACTGGCTACGCCCACGGCATCCAGCAAAACTCCTGAGTTCAGGGAGGTGCGTGGCAGCAGAGCTGTGCCCAACCTGTCCGGATTGGTCGGCGACATGACGAGTGTTCTATACAGCACAGCTTCGATAGGCACTCCGCTTCTCAATTGTGTGAGAAGAGCCACATTCTTCTGCGCCCAGAAATCGACGTTGCCGGTGGCGGACGGCCAGATCATCATGCCGCCCTGGATCGTCACGTCACCTGCGGCGGCGACCAGCTTGATGCTTCCAGGATAGAAAACCGTGGCGTGACCCTGCAAGCCCGATGCAGACCTGTAGCTGGTCCATGCCGGCGCGGCGGAGGGCAGGTAGCCCGCCTGGTTCCATAGAGTGACGTCGCCGCCCACCGATAGCAGCTCGAGGTCGGTGCTTTCCCCGTAAGTCGAAAAGACGCTCTTCTGAGGGTTGCTGGGATTCCACGCGAATTGATAGTCTGCCTGGTCCCACATGGTGGGATTGCTAGCGGATCCGAGATCGATCGTGCCGCCGGCCGTGACCTTGAGCGCCGCGTCGCCCAGCCCCAGCATGGTGCGAATTGGGACGTCGTGAGGCGGACCTAACGCGAAGCTCACCGTGCGGTTCGAGGTGATGGCGCCGCCGGCCGCAATGGTGCCGGTGCCCTTATCGACATAGTAGACGCCGCCAACGATATCGCGGCCGGCGACCACGGAGAGATCACCTCCGCCGGTCACGGCGGCGGTCTTGGCCTCCGTAAACGTTCGCCCGCCGCCGACGCGCCCTTGCGTCGGCGTGAATGCCGAGACATTGACGATGTCGCGACCCGCCGTGATGGAGGCGTTCCCGCCGCCCAGCGCGGCAACGCCCTGCTCGAAACGAGAGAAGTTTATCCACCAGGCTGTCTGGCGATTTGCCAAGAATGACCCGTCTGGGTTGGATGCACCATCGCGCCACAGCCAATCGACAACCATCTGGTCGCTGGCGACCAGCGACTTGACGTCGTTCTGCGCCTTGACGGTGACGTCACCGCCCCCTTCGGTGAACACCGGCATGACGACGAGGGGGATATTATCGTTAGAAGAAGGGGTTGGATCCACAGCGCTGTAATCCAGGCTGCCGGTGTACGTGCCGCCCAGCGTCGGGTCGGCAACGCGGGCGCCGGCGGTGTAGATGACGGACCTCTGGTCGGCCAGCACAACGTCGCGGGCCGCCGCGACCATGATCGAGCCGGTGCCGGTGCGGACGATGGTGGACGGTGTCGCCGTCTTGGTGGTCGGCGAAGGGACCGGCGGCACCGGGGTCGCAAAGAGACCGTTGATGGTCTGGAGATTGGGGAGGAGCTTCGCGTTGTAAAAGGACTCGAACGTCGCCACCGGCATGACGATGTTGGTGCCGCTGCTGCTGACGATGCGGTAGCCGACCCCCGGATCGGCGCTGTTCTGCACCAATCCGTTTTCTGCGACAAATACGTTCCACAGGCCCTGAACATAGCTTAGTGCCGGATTGCCGCTGGGACCCAAAGAAAGGACGGCGGTCGAATCGTCGCTCACGCCGCTGAACCCCTGAATGTAGCTGATCCAATCCGCCACACTGACCGTCGCGCCGAACGTCGGCGAAGAAGTTGGACCGTTGAAGCTGGAATTGGCGTCGACAGTGGGGAGACCAATGCGGTTGACAATGAATGAGACGCTCGTGCCGGTCGTATAGCTGAAGCTGGGGCGCGCCTCGAGAATGACGCTGCCCAAGCCCCCCGCCCCGAGTTGCAACGGATCGGGGCTCTGGCCTGCGGGCGAAGCTCCGGCGACGAGCGCGAGGTCCCAGGACGGCGGCGCCAGCGTCGTGCCATCGGCTTTTTTCACGTTCGGGAACACGTCGGCATACTTGAGCGCATCACCCGCGTTGTTCGGCAGCGAGCCTTGCGCCGCGGGCGAGTTGGCTGTCGCGCTAAAGGGCCTGTTCAGCGGAGCCCAGGTGGAGTTAAAGGCGGTACCGGTGCCTGCCAGTGACAACCCCATGTAGACGCCGGGCAGCTGGCTCGTGCTCGTATAGCTCGCCCACGAGGTCAGCGCACTGGCGCCGTTGCCGCTATTGAAGCCGCCGTTGAACATCAGTGCATAATTAAGGGTCGACGACCCGACCTTTGCGAGATAGTCGGGATCGAGGGCGTCGCCAAACTGGAAGAAGCCGTCCGTGATGCTGCCCTTGAGCACGAGATCGCCTTCGGCCCGCAGGGTCAGCACGCCAGCCTCGCCGAAGATGCTGCCGCCGGTGCGGTAGACCATCTTCGTGTGATTGGCGAGCAACTCGCCCTCCTTGCCAGCGACCACGTAGGCCTTGTTGAGGAACGAGTCGTTGCGCATCACGCCGGCATTGAAGGCCGCAGTCTGGTCGACTACGCC
>JAFGRR010000440.1 GCA_016935035.1 Phycisphaerae bacterium
GGTAACAGCAGTGTGGTCATGGTCATGGCCCCGAATGCGGCGACGGACTCGGTAGAACTGCTTGGTAGCTACCTGGCGGGTATGCGTTCACAGTTCGACAATCTTGATCCGCGAGTGACCGATACGGAGGCGCGTCTCGGCGGAAAACTCGTCTCCGGCAGGCGGTTGGCCACGAGAGTGGGGCCAGTCCAAGTCCAGCAGGATCTGTTTGTGTTTGCGCGGGGCGAGTCCGCGGTACTGGTGGTGATTCAGGGCTCTGGTGACACAGAGGCGGAGATTGCGGAGGATCGGTTGGTTCGGAAGCTGCTGGATGAGTCGTTCAAGGTGGTTGAGTAGGGGGGGATGGTGTCCACAGATTACGCAGATTTCACAGATTTTTGAGAGGCTAGTGGGGCTACTGGTGCGTGTGCGAGGGGTATTGCAGGACGTGGGGTCCAGTTGTCCCGCTGTGGCTCCGCGGCGTGTTGTGTGGGCGGTGTTCCGGGGCTTCGTGCGGGGCAGAGTACGTGTGTGCGAGACGTGCTTCACCTCATATATCGGCATGATTGTATTGATGATTCGCGATACGGGAGCGAATATGGACCCCAAGAAGAGGACCCTGCGAATAGTTGCCTGGCTGGCGTTGATTGTTGTAGCGTTCGGCATATCCGAGTTCCCGGGTTTCTGGCACGCCGTGACAGACCGTCACTCCTGGGGTTTTGACCCTTACTGGGCACTCCCGTGGTACAAGAGTATTCCGCTGTTCATCCAGTATTACCGGATCTGGTTGCCGGTCGTGACTATCGTAAGCGCGCTGGGCATGGTCGCTCTCTTCAGAGAATCGGCGGGGCATAACAGCAGGTCGCTGTACCGCTGCTATGGATACGGGATTGTCTCACTGTCACTGATTCACATCGGCCTGACAACGTACATTGCGATGATCAGCCCGATATCCGTGGCTCTGAGTCCCACGATCAAGCTCGGGCTGATGTATGGTTGGGCCGACGTGCCCGAGTCGGTTGTTGTCGCGTCTTTGTTCTGTTCACCGCTTCTGGCGCGACGGGCATTGTCTGCCTATTGGAACAGACGCTACCCGAAGGGGACAGAGTATTGCGCGACTTGTGGGTACAACCTGACGGGGAATGTGAGCGGGGTTTGCCCGGAGTGCGGGAGTGCGGTTCCATCGGAGGCGAGCGGGTGACAAGTGAATGCTTGGAGTCTTGTCCGCAGATTGCGCAGATTCCGCAGATTTGGTGAGAGGCGGGGAGGTGGGTCAGTCGTCCCGCCGGGACTCATCTGCGCGCGGCGATCGCGATCCCAGCACTGCGTGCTGGGCTACTTTCAACCGTCGCTCCGCGACTAAATAGGCGTTCAGGAATGTGCGACACGAGGAGCCCCGGCCCTCGTCCCAGACAGCCGTATGGCTGTGGCAAGCGCCCCGTGTTTTTGAACGGCCATTTAGAAAGGTTGCGGTCCAAGCGTAGCGACCGACGTCTCGTCGGCCGTCTTCTGGCCAAGGCGCACCAACGTCAGGCACGGAGGCCTGACGCTACATCTGCACTGAACCTGCTTTAGGACAGCCGGTGCTGTGCGACTAGGACTGCCGGCGCGACGCGACTGGGACAGCCGGCGCCATGCGACCAAGATAGGCGGCGCCATGCGACGAAGACGGCCGGCGCGTTCCCGGGTTGAAGATCGCGCTCGGTGGACTTTTGGGGGGGCTGGCAGTAGCTTCATTGTTATGAAACTTACCTGGAAACGCATACAGGCCCATACGCGGCATGTCTGGAAGATCGCGCGCTCGGGCGAGTCGGTTACTGGCGGGCACAATGTTGAGCGCGCGATCGTCAGTATCGAGCATGACGGGCTAATCGGGCTGGGAGAGGCGGCACCGACGCCGTATTACGGGCAGACGCTCGATACGGTCGAGCGGACGCTCGGAGCGGTCGAGCAGGCGCGCGGGACCGCGGGCGATCTGCTGGGCGATGATCCACGCGACATTGACGGCATCATCGACCGGCTGCTGGAGCGGTTCGACGATCAGCGGGCCGCCGTGGCGGCGATCGACGCGGCGCTCCACGACTGGTGGGGCCGCAAGGAAGGGCAGCCGGTCTGGCGGCTGCTGGAACTCGATGCGGCCACAACGCCGGCGACTTCGATGACGCTCAGCATCGACGATCTGGCCCTGATGCCGCAGAAGGTCGAAGAAGCTAAAGGCTTTCACATACTGAAGATGAAGATCGGCACGGACAAGGACGTCGAGACGCTGACCCGGCTGCGCGAGCTGGCACCGACGCAGACCATCCGCGTGGACGCGAACTGTGGCTGGCCGGCGGCCGAAGCCGAGGCCCGCTGCCGGGCGGTCGAGCCGTTCAAGCTGGAACTGATCGAGCAGCCGTTCAAGGAGGGCGAGCTGGACGCGGTGCGGACGCTGCGGCAGGTCGCCAACGTGCCGCTCGTCGCTGACGAGGACAGCATCCGCCCGCGCGACGTGGAGAAGCTGGCCGGCGTCTATGACGGGATCAACATCAAGCTTTCAAAGTGCGGCGGCATTCGCGAAGCGCTGCGGATGGTGCAACTGGCGCGGGCCAATGACCTCAAAATCATGCTGGGATGCATGGTCGAGACGTCGCTGGGGATTTCGGCGGCGGCACAACTGGCATCACTCGTGGACTACGTCGATCTGGATGGGCACCTGCTGCTGGTGGACGATCCGTTCTGCGGACTGGTGCTCGCTGACGGCGTGGTCAGGCCGGGGGATGAAGCGGGGCTCGGCGTGCGCCCGACGGGTAATCTGACCGTCTGAGCAACCGAGGTCCGTGCAAACTGACGCCCAGCCCGCGTGTCTGCTGCTCTAACGGCGCGTCGGCGGAGGATAGCGGCTATGCATTTGCGGAAGTTGATGCTCGCGCTGGTGATCGCTTCGGCGGCACTGGCCACGGAGAACGAGCCGGCGTATGAGAAGCTCGTCACGGAGGCGGTCGAGGGCTATCAGGACCCGTGGATGCCGATCGACCGACCGCTTAAGGGGCTGGTAGTGGGTGTCGATGCCGCCGGGGGCGGCGCGATTGAAGCCGATCGCCGCCGACTCGACGACCTGAGTCTGTTGACCGCCGAGCATCTCTATCACCTTCTGACGCGCGCGGGCGGGAAAGTGGTGATGACGCGCACGGGGGACTATCGGCTGGGCGAAGACGCCGCAGACGCCACGGCGCGCGCAGACATGCTGCGTGATGCCAACTGCGACGTCTGCATCTCGATTCGCTACACCAACGACGAAAAGTCCGGCCCGATCACCGTTTCTGGCAGTGAGGAGTTAGCCGGGCATCTCCAGGCCGCTTCGAATGAGAAGATGGCAGCCGCGGTGGTGGTCGCCGCGAGCAAGCCGTACGCATGCGAGGTGCGTTTTGCGCTGCCGCAGGATGATCAGCGTCCTGCGCGTGAGTGCTGGGACACGTACCAGGCCAACGCGCGGATGCTCTACGATGGTGTCGCGCTGTACGCGGCATCGCGCGAAGATGCCGACGGCAAGCCGACTGACGAAGAGTTGCCGATGGGGCATCGCGAGGCTCGGCGGCTCGCGCGTGCGATCTGGCCCGAGGGTAACTTGCCGGCGGAACGCGTGGACTGGTTCTGCAAGCAGTTCGCCGCCCA
>JAFGRR010000441.1 GCA_016935035.1 Phycisphaerae bacterium
CATCAACGAGTTCATGGCCGACAACGACGGCGTCATCGAGGATCCCGACGAGCCCGGCGAGTTCCCCGACTGGATCGAGCTCTACAACGCCGGCAACGTGACGGTCCAGCTCGGCGGCATGTACATGACGGACGACCTGTCCGACCCGACGCAGTGGCAGATACCCGCCGGCGTCAGCATTCCGGCCATGGGCGTCGTGGTCTTCTGGGCCGACGGCGAACCCGCCCAGGGCGACATGCACGCTGACTTCAAGCTCAGCAAGGACGGCGAGTCCATCGGCCTATTCGACACCGACGCGCACGGTAACGAAGTCATCGACAGCATCACCTTCGGCGCCCAAACCACCGACGTGTCGTATGGCCGTGATCCTGACGGCAGTGACAACTGGGTCTTCTTCACCAACTCGACCCCCGGTGCGCTGAACGGCCTGCGCGGTGACCTCGATTGCGACGGCTCGGCCGACGTGTTCGACATCGACGCGTTCGTGCTGGCGATTACTAACCCAGCGGGCTACGCGGCGGCGCATCCGGGCTGCAACATCATGAACGCCGACTGCAACGGTGACGACGCCGTGGACGTCTTCGACATCGACGCCTTCGTGGCAATCATCACCGGCGGCTAGCAGGAGATGTTTCGTCAGCCGGCGGCCTCGACGCGAGGCTTGCCCGCTGTCGTGTCCTTGAAGTCGCCATCGACGCGCACACGCACGCCGTTTGTCAGTCTGTACGTCAGCGTCTGACGCCCAGTGCCGCCCCAGTGCATGATCTCTTTGTCTGCGATCGTATCGCCGAGCGCGGCTTCGAGCTCACTCAGAGGTTGGCCCGCGTATCCACCATCCGAGAGGCGTGATTGCTTTGATGGAGGACCGCTGGGCTCGGCGGCTTTCGTGCGACACACTGCTCCGTGGCTGGTGGTGCACGCTGGTTCGGTTTTCGTGCTGGACGTGCACGAAGCGTGCGCCAGACCGCAGATGATGAGACAGATGCCGATGTGACGCATGTTAGCCCTCGCTCGTCGCGCGCAGATTGGGCACGTGAATCGTCGACCGTTAAGCTCGTGTTCGTTGGCTCGAATTGTCTGGGCGGGGGCGTTAACCTGCGACCTGTCGGCGGTAGGACCAATCGGGGGACGCGAGACCTCGCTGGCGCCGGGCGGCCAGGATGGTGATGGAGGACTGCAATGACTTCCGACGTAGCCAGGCTGTTGTTCTATCTGCTGCTTGCGATCGGTGTGTCGTTTTTGTGCTCGATGACCGAGTCGGGGCTGCTGTCGCTTTCTCGATCGCGTGTGGCAATGCTGGTGAGGAGCGGGCGGCGCAGCGGGAAACTACTCGCCGAGATGAAGCAGAATGTCGATCGTCCGTTGGCCGCGATTCTAACGCTCAACACCGCCGCACATACGATCGGTGCTGCTGGCGTGGGGGCCGAATCACTGCTTGTCTTCGGCGATGCGTGGGTCGCCGCCAGTAGCGCCGTTCTGACGCTGCTGATCCTCGTGTTCTCGGAGATCATTCCGAAGACCATCGGCGTGGTGCACGCCGGCCCGCTGGCGCCGTTCACCGCGTATGTGGTCACGGGGATGATCTGGCTGACATACCCCGTGGTCGTGGCGTTTCAGGCGTTGTCAGGCGCCATCTCGCGCGGGCGCGAGGAACGCCTGACGCGCGAGGAGTTTGCCCTCATCGCCGAGCTTGGCCAGACCGAGGGTGCGATCATCGAGCAGGAGTATCGCGTTATCCACAATCTGCTGCACTTGCGCAAGGTGCGTGTGCATGCGATCATGACGCCGCGGACCGTGGCATTCATGCTGCAGAAGGATGAGACGGTGGCAAACGTGCTCGCTGCGCATCGGCCGCTGCGTTTTGCTCGCATCCCGATATACAACATTGACAAGGACGATCCCATCGGGTTCGTGTATCGACCGGAGCTGTACGAGGCGGACGACGCTGGCCACGGAGGGCGGCGGCTGGAGACGCTGATGAAGCCGGTGCACGCAATTCCAGAGACGGCGACAGTCAGTGATGCGCTGCACCAGTTCATCGATCGCGGCGAGCAGTTGTTCGTGGTAGTTGATGAGCACGGCGGAACAGCCGGCCTGGTGACGCTTGAGGATGCGATCGAGACGCTGCTCGGCGCGGAGATTGTGGATGAGCGCGACTCGGTCGCCGACATGCGGAAGCTGGCAGGGGCGCTGTTCCTTGATAAGCTGGGCGGCCGGAAGCTGTAGTGGCAGGCACTGTAGCGGCCGACGTCTCGTCGGCCGAATGCGGACGGTTGAGGGTTGGCCATGATGCGACCAGGGTTTTTGTTGATCGGAGCGTTGTTGATGCTGAATGGGTGTGCGATTTTGGGGCCGCGTGAGGTGACGCCGATCAGGGCGGCGGCGCTGCGGCCGGGCGATACGGTCGGGTTCGTCGCGCCGGCCGGCACGCTCGATCGCACGCGGATGGAACTCGCCCGGCGGCGGCTGGAAGAGATGGGCCTGAAGGTACGCGTGCCGGCTGATCTCTATCGCCAGCGCGGCTACCTGGCCGGGACCGATCAGCAGCGGGCCGACGAACTGATGGCGATGTTCCGCGATCCGGAGGTCAAGGCCATCCTGCCCGGCACCGGCGGCTACGGCACGACCCGCATGCTCGACCTGCTCGACTATGACGTCATCCGCGCCAATCCGAAGATCTTCCTCGGCTTCAGCGACATCACCGGGCTGCACCTGGCGATTCAACGCAAAACCGGACTGATCACTTTCCATAGCCCCAACCCTATGTGGGGGCTCGGCAGCGAGGACAACCTGCACCCATTCGCCGCCAAGTACTTCTGGCGGGCACTGCTGGCCGCCGAGTACGAGCAGGACACCGACAACGCGCCCGGCTACGTGATTGAGCTGCCGAGCGCTGCGCCGGTTCATGCCCCGGCGGCGTCGGACGGTACACCGGGCCGTACCGACGATGCGGCGGATAGTGCGTCGGGCGAGTCCATCGCGACGGTACCGCCGGTAGAGATCATGGTGCCGGGCAAGGCGCGCGGTCGGCTGACCGGCGGCAACCTCTCGCTCGTAATCGCGCTGATGGGCACGCCGCACGAGATGGAGACTGACGGCCGCGTCCTGTTCCTGGAAGACGTCGGCGAGCGGCCGTATCGCATCGACCGCTACCTGTCGCAACTACGCCTGGCCGGCAAATTCGACCACGTAGCCGCGGTGGTGCTGGGCCATTTTCGCGATTGCGAACCCAAGCCGGACGAACAGAGCCTCTCGCTGCACCAGGTCTTCGAGGACTACTTCGCCGCCATGAACGTGCCCGTGATCCTGAACTTCCCCGCCGGCCACGTACGCTACAACGCGACGCTGCCGATCGGTGCACTCGTCGAGATCGACACCGAAGCCGGCGTCCTGCGAGTGCTGGAAGACCCGGCGACCACGGACTAGCGGCGGGCAGGTTGTTGGTGCCTGGCGGCTGCTGGCGGTCGCTGTGAAGATGGCCAAGATGGTCATTCTCACACCCCCCCGGTTTGGCCATCTTGGTTATCAGGCAGTCATGAGGGGAAGAGTCTCAAGAGTCGCGTGGTTTTGAGTGGTGGGTAACACTTCACCCGTTTGCAGAGATTTCTGAGATTTTGGTCGCGTAGCCCTTGCGCTGGGAGCGCGCACGCGCGTATACGCTGAGC
>JAFGRR010000442.1 GCA_016935035.1 Phycisphaerae bacterium
GACCTTGGGGTTCACGTTGCGCTTCCAGTGGCCTTTCGGGTGGATGAACAGTCGGCCACCGGGGATCAGCCCCATCTTCTCGAGATCGAGGTCGAGCAGCAGGTCCCAACTCCCGCTGCAACGCGTGCCGCCGTTCGTCTCAGGTCCCTGGAGGATCGTCCCGAGGAACTGATTGTAGTAGAGGCTGACCTTGACGCCGACGTCCTCCAGTTGCGATCGGACGCCACCCCAGTTTCTTGTGAGCCGGGGAGCCGTGAGGATGTTGTAACCGGCACACTCACTGGCCGAAGGCGCCTCCGGGGCGGGTAAGGGCGCTGCTTCATCCTGTTCTGGCTTGGGCTGTGGCTTGGCCTTGGCCTCAGGTGCCGGCTTGGATACGGGTTCAGGAGCGGCCCCTGGCGGCTCCACCTTCGTCGGCGTAATGTCCTGCATCACGATATCCGGCTTCGCGGCCTGCGCATCCTTTGCTTCGTCCGCGATCGCGGTCGCCGGCACACACAACGCCATAACGAAAGCAAGCCCTGTGAAGCCGATCAAGGCGCTCATCGGGCAGGCAAAAAAGTGCCTGTGTGCTCTGAAGATGTACCGCGTGTTCCGAGTTGCACTCCTCATCAGCTACGCTCCTTCTGCGGATGAGTACCCTGTACGGGGCCGACGCTGACCAACTGGGGGCCGCGTCCCCGTGCCGCAAGACTCTGATGGCAACGATGCAGACCTTGCGTCAAAGCGGGTACGGTTTGTCGTCGATTCCTCACATGGTTGTGCTCAAATGGCTGAACCAGCACGACTTGTGGCTCTAAAACTCTGAGGTGCCACCGGCTATATCCGGTTGACGGACGCGCCGCCCGCCTACGTGGATTTGCCTGCTTGCCACGCCAAGTGTCCCGGTTCCCGGTTTTCTCGCGAATAGGCCGGCGGCGACAGGGTCCATGAGATCTTGCCGAACCGCGCCGCGAGGAGTACCGGGACGCACGGTAATGTCCTCGAAATGCACGCACATTGCAAGGGCCCGAAGTTCCTTTGACGAATACGGCAAGCGCAAGTTGTGCCGCTCGCCCGCCAACCGCTTTGTCCCAACCGCCTGTCACGCTAGGATAGCTTCTTGCGCCGGCAGGCCGGACCACGCGGGCGACGTGGTCGGCTGCTCGGATGCCCGGCATGCTGGCCCGCTCGTGAGGTGCACGCGTGACTGAATTAGACGGTCTCGACGTGGAACCAATCATCGGACTGGAGATCCACGTTCAGCTTGCAACACGCACAAAGCTCTTCTGCGCGTGCCCGCTGATGTTCGGCGCCGAGCCGAACACCGCCACCTGTCCGGTGTGCCTCGGCCTGCCCGGGGCGTTGCCTGTCATGAATCGGGCGGCCCTCGAACACGCCGTTCGCGCCGCCCTCGCGCTCAATTGCCGGGTCGCCGGGTTCACAAAGTGGGATCGCAAGAGCTACTACTACCCCGACCTGCCCAAGAACTACCAGATCTCGCAGTACGATTTGCCGCTCTCCAGCGACGGCTATCTCGAATTCCCGTTCGGCGACAGCATTTCGAAGGTACGGATCATCAGGGCCCACCTCGAGGAAGACGCCGGCAAGAACGTTCACGACATCCCCGGCATCTCCGCGATTGACCTTAACCGTGCCGGCACCCCACTGCTCGAAATTGTTACCGCCCCCGACCTGCACTCGGCGAACGAGGTTCGCGAGTTGGCGGTGCAGCTTCAACGACTGGTTCGTTACCTCGGCGTCAGCGAAGCCGTCATGCAGAAGGGGCAGATGCGCTTTGAACCGAACATCAACGTGCGGATCCGCTGCAACGGGCAGGAGTTCCGCACGCCCATCGTCGAGGTCAAGAACCTGAACTCGTTCCGCGCTTTGCATGGCGCCGTCAATTACGAAGTCACGCGACAGGTCGCGGCTTGGCGCAAGACCGGCGAAACCGCCGTCAGCGGTAACAAGTCCAACCGCGGCTGGGATGACGAGCGTGAGGTCACCGTGCCGCAGCGCGAGAAGGAGGAGGCGCACGACTACCGCTACTTCCCCGATCCCGATCTCGTGCCCGTCACGTTTGGCACCGAGTGGATCAAGTCGGTGCACGAGGAGATGCCCGAGCTGCCGCTGGCCCGCACCGAACGCTTCATCTGCGAATACAAGCTCTCGCGACAGGACGCCGCCGCTCTCGTGGATGATCGCGGCACGGCAGATCTACTGGATCACGCCGTTGAGGCCGGCGGCGATAAGCTCACGCTGGCCAAACACTTCCTCAGCTTCTGGGCGCGCCACGCCCACGAACGCGGCAAGACGATCGCCGCTCTCGGGATATCGCCCGGACGGCTCGCCGAACTCGCCAACCTCGTTCACCGTGACCAGATTAACGCGACCGCCGCCGCCCAACTCGCCAAGGCCATGCTCGATCGCTGGGACGCACC
Organism: Phycisphaerae bacterium; assembly: GCA_016935035.1. GTDB lineage: Bacteria > Planctomycetota > Phycisphaerae > UBA1845 > Fen-1342 > JAFGRR01. The sequence continues at coordinate 2,424 of JAFGRR010000442.1, forward strand.
GGCGACCCTGGCCGCCGAACTCGGCCTGCTGCAAAACCGCGACGCCGACCAGATCAGCGCCTGGGTGGCCGCCGCGCTTGAGCAGAATGCGCAAGCCGTCCGCGACGCCATCGCCAACCCCAAGAAGGTCAAGGCCGCCCGTGGCTTCCTGACCGGACAGGTGATGCAACTCTCCGGCGGCCAGGCCGACCCGAAGATCGTCGGCCAACTCGTCGAACAAAAACTGGGCGACATCGCCAGCCAGCAATAACCCCCCAATCAGAGCCCGAAGCGGAAGCGCGGGACATGTTTCGTTGTTAGTTTTGAGTTGTTAGTTCCTGGCCCTTGGTCTTCAGTTTTCAGCCCCGCCCCGCCGCGTCTCTTCCACTCTGCATTCACCACTCTGCATTCACCCAGCACCGGCCATATTCGCCCGCCCGCCCAATGCCGGTTTGACCACCCCCCGCCCCAGAGCTAAGCTCACACCAGACAGTGCAACCACGCGCAGGCGATAACGCTCATGAGCCGCCCAGACCTTAGCCGCGAGCACGACGACCCACTTCAGGGCACTTTGTTGCCGTTCGTGATTGACCGGCAGCGCGTCGTGCACTCGGCGGCGTTTCGCCGTCTTCAGCACAAAACGCAGGTCTTCCTCTCGCTCGAATCCGACCACTTCCGCACGCGCATGACACACACGCTCGAAGTGGCCCATCTGGCGCGGTTGCTATCGACGCGGCTGGGACTATCGGCGGATCTGGCGGAGGTCGCCGCCCTGGCGCACGATCTAGGCCATCCACCCTTCGGCCACGCCGGCGAACAGGCTTTGAACGAATGCCTCCGCGACGAGGGCGGCTTCGAGCACAATGCCCACACACTGCGCGTCGTCGAGTATCTCGAACATCCATATCCCGACTTTCGCGGCCTGAACCTGACGCGTGCCACGCGCCTTTGCCTGTCGAGCCACCACACGCGCTACGACCGGCCCGCCGAGCAGACGCCGTCCGACACGCCGATACCACTCGAAAGCACGGTCGTCGATCTGGCGGATCGGCTGGCGTACGGGCTGCACGACTTGCAGGACGGGCTCTACGCCGGGCTGATCGATCCGGCGATGCTCGACAAACTGACGCTGTGGCGCAACGCCTATGAGGGACCGCGGGTCGGCAGCGATCAGTGGCTGCGTCATCTGCGGCCGGCGATTGACCGAATTCAGCGGACGCTCGTAACCGACGCCTTCGAGGAATCGCGCCGCCGGCTGTTGCACCCCGGCGACGTGCCAACCTGCCCCATCGGTGTATCGCCGGTGATCGGCGCGCAGCTCGACGCGCTGGACGAGTTTCTGCGGACGCGGCTGTACAAGCACGAACGCATCGGTACGGCCGACGCGCATGCCCGCGATGTGGTGACGGCGGTGTTCAGTGCCTACGTCGCCGACCCGAGCCGGTTGCCCGCCCGTTTTGCCCGTCGGGTGGATGAGCAAGGCGCCGCCCGCGTCGCCGCCGACTATGTCGCCGGCATGACCGACCGCTTTTGCCTTGAGACGCACATACAACTGAAATAGCGGCCGACGGCAGTCGCTTGGACGCTGAATATGCGCGCCCGCCACCGGTTGCAGTCAGCCGCAGGACCCCACCGTGACTGGCCGGGCTTTCATTGTTGGTGCTTTCGCCCCGCCTACGCC
>JAFGRR010000443.1 GCA_016935035.1 Phycisphaerae bacterium
CCGTTCGTATGGACCAAGACCGCCGAGCAGATCCTCGAGTCAATCCAACGATTAATGAAACGAATTACTGACGCGGGACACTAGCGCCACCTACCGAGTGAGTGGAGGTAATCCACATGGAGACGTCATCAAAGGATGCGGAATCTCGAATTGACCGGCAGGACAAGGTGTACGAGAGAGCACTGTGGTCCGGTCGACAATCTAGGTGATGTTATTCCAGATCGCATTGATGCGTTCCTTGACGGCTGGTTCAAACGGTTGGCCGGTTCGAATTGCCTGACGTGTCGCAGCTTCAAGCGCAAAGAGGTGCTCTAGCGAAAAGTTCGTGTGCCCCTCGGCGCGTCTCGGTGACGCACTGAAGATCTTGACCAGGCGATTGCGCACTTCAGTGCAGTCGAACATCGCTATGTCCGGTCTTACGTACTCCCAAGCCACGTTCGACAGGTCGCGCGGACCCACGGTAAGCGATTTGATAAGGCTGTCGACATCGGCGGCCATTCCGAGGCGCATGGCCGCTAGGTGGGTACAGGTGAGCCCCTTTAGCGACAGTTTGGCGAGATCGTTCAAAGGGATCTCGTGGAAGTCGCAGCGTTTGCCGTGAAGCACTTCGGCTGCGAAGGTGGCGCTTTGGTATGAGTAGTCGTACTCGTCGGGGTCTTGAGAACGAAGCACCGCTCGATGCTGCTCAAGCTGTTCAAGGCAATCCGCGGCCACTTGAGGTCGGAACAGGCCGACCGCTTCCACTGTCAACACAATATTGACCAGATCGGCAAGGAACATTGTGTCTGGTCGCTCAACTCGTGTGTCGTCCTGCGTCGTGACGGCCTGTACGAACTTCGATACCCAGCCCTCGAACATCTGACGTAGTTCATCCTCGTCCTTAATGTCGCGACACGACACGACCTCCGCGATGAACTCACGCGACAGGGCATCGATTAGCCACCCATCTCTCGTCATCGAGATCTGGTGTTTGCGTATGAATGACGCACCCTCTCGAAGGAGACGAATGGCCTCCTCCACGTGAGCGTCGGCGACGAGATCATCAACTGGCGTCAGCAGTGCCGTCGCGTGGGTGTCCCGCATGGCCTGCCGTTGGACGTGATGCAAGCCGTGTTCTGCGGCTAAAGCTTCCGCCTGCTGCGTGATGGCAATTACCTCGTCCCGCGTGACAGGAAGGTTGTCATCCAGGGTTTCGGCGAGCGCAACTCGACAAAGGAACCGTAACTCGGCGCTTGATCCGTCGTTATCGGCCTCTGCCACTAGCTCGCGGGCTCGCGCCGCATCACTCCGGCGCCACATGAAGTGAAGTTCCGCCCTCACCTTTGCCTCGGCGTCTGAACTCGCCATCATTCTCGCTTGCTCGGCCCGCGCCAGCGCCTGTACCTCGGGATCAAGGGGTCGGTTCGACACCTTGGCGTTGTCGGCTAGCTGCAGCGCGATCGCGCCGACACCCGCGGGAAAGTGGTTGTAAATACTCGAAACAGCAACGTTCGCGCGGCGAGCGATTTGCTTGACCGTGATGAACATCGCGCTACCTTTCTGCGCACGAACCTCCCGAACCAAATCTTCGGTCGCGCGCAAGATCGCCGCTTGCGTTGCGGCCTTCCTGGTCGCGCCCGACCGAGCCCGCCCCTGATCCGATGCTGTTGTCATGCGACGTACTCCTCCAACTTGGTCCAAAAGTCCATTTTGGCCTAGCCATCCAATATGTACTCAGGATACATTTTGGCCAGAGTGCCTGGTCGAAGGAGGTGAATTGACTTGACTCGACAGAAACGGACATCCGAGCGCCTCGCCTTGTGGGTAGCGGCAGCGGTCCAAATAGCTCGGCTCGCCTTGGAGGTCGCCCGAGACTTTCTCCGATGACTATCCGCCTGGCCAACGCCGGAGTGGCAATTGCCGCTCCGGCGTTGTTGCTGCTTGGAGCCTGATAACACTCAAGTATCGAGCGTTATTGCCACCCTGGTCGCGGGCGGAGTTGAACGCCACGGTCGCGGAGGGCTGCAGCGACCGTCGTATGCGAGACGCCAAACCTGGCACCGATCGGGGCGAGCGATTGTCCGGTGGCGTAGAGGGCTGCTGCTTCGGTGACTTGCTCTGTAGTCAGACCCTGGCGGCGGATGGTGATGCCGTGGTCGCGGAGCACGTCAGACACGCGAGTTTTAGAGATGCCGTAGCGGATGCCGATCTGCTGTGTGGTTTCACCTGCCTCGTACCGAGCAGTGATGTCCGCGGTGTCGGTGGCGCTCAGATGGCGTTTCGTTCGCGATTTGGGCTTGTCTTGATACAATAGGGTGACCGAGGAGAAGAAGCGCTGATGCGTTCTCGCAGGTCAGACCATTTATTTGACAGGTGCGCAAGGTTCGAGTTTCTTCCTATTGCCTCCACATAGATTGAGCAGGTCAGGGCAATCATGGGCTGCTATGACGTGCGCGGCGCCCATGGTGTCTCCGGAGCCAAGCCGGTTCGAAAGCGAAGCCGGTTCGAATTGCGCAGCACTGCGCTCATTCTTTCACGGGTGCCTGACGAGATATGTTTCGTTGTCCAGCCCCGAGGTGAGTTCCTCGACGTTGAAGGGCCGGTCGAGTCGGGCGTGCAACTCCTTGGGATCGACGAGCAGGCTGATCTCGGCGGTTTGGCGGGCGAAAAGCCGTCCGATGAGTGGGTAGAGGCGACGCATGGTCGCGCGCTCTGCGTTGGTGCAGCGCGCGGCGCAGTAGCCGACATGGCCGATCTCGTCGGTCAGAATCTCGCTGTATAGCAGTTCGATTCGTTGCGCAACTGCGGGTTCATCGGCGAACAGGCTGATGCCGACGCGACGCAGTTCGTCGAACAGGATGCAGCCAGCCATTTCTGCGGCTCCAACGAACATGAACCCGAGCCGTTCCGGGAGAAACACTCCGGTTTTGACGAACTGTCGCATCACGAAAGGTGGTGGAACCACCTGGAATGTCAGATCGAATGCGTCCAGCACGTATGCCAGGAGCCGGGTGTGGTAGTGCTCTTCGAGTTCCAGGTAGACGTTCTCGGGCGGCAGATTCTCACCGCTGTTCCGCCCGTAGGTTTCGCCGAGCCCGACCCCGAAGCGTTCCGCCTGATTGAGCTTTGCGGTGGCCAGCAGGAACAGCATCTTTGTGGCGAGGCCAGGTTCGGGTCGGCGGCGGCGTAGGTTCCGAAGGAAGGTCGGTCGGTCGGCGGGATGAGCCGATCGCACAGGGGGTTGGCTTCCATCTCGTCGAAGAACTGCTCTCGATTCGCCAACCGTCGGTTGAGCAGATCGGCCTCGCCGTCACGCCTGGCCAGGAAATCCCGGTAGCCCTCGATGCCCGTGTGCTTCATTGGGTCTCCATTCCCTTGACGATCGTTGTTACGTACCGACTCAACTGAGCAGCTTTGTCTGCGCCGGTTGCAAGCAGCGCGAAAAGTCCAGTCAGGAAGAACATCCCGAGTTCCCCCGCGTCTGCGTCGGGGGAGACCTGCCCTGCATGTTGCGCGCGGGCGATCGCGCGTACCAGAAACTCCGCCAGCGGGTGCTGCGCCGCCTCGTCCTCGACCGGACGCGTCGAGGAGAAATGCAACCCCAGCATGTCTCTGAAAACGACTGGGCCTAAACGATGCTCAGCATCAAGCACACGATGCACGAGTTGTGAAAGCATGGACGACAGATCGCTCTGGGCTTCGCCGAGTCCGGTGACGATTCTTATCTCCTCATTGCGTTCCAACTCGACAAGGACGTGCTCCTTGGTGGGGAAGTGGAAGTAGAACGTCCCCCTCACCACGCCCGCCGCAGCAGCGATGGCACTGACATCGGCAGCGGCCAATCCGCACCGCGCAATCTCCTTCAACGCGGCATCGAACAAGCGGGCGCGGGTTTCGAGCCGCCGAGCTTCGCGAACGCCCCCGCTTGGCGATTCGGCCAACGGAGAAGCGTGCGCCTGCATGAAAGCAACGTAGCCTTTTCGTTGGCGACCGTCAATGACGGCCGTCAATGAGTAGCGTCCCGCGGACGCCTGCGCGGTTCCCATCAGAAGAGGTGGCTATAGAGGCAGGCGGGCTCGCGCCGGTGAGAGCCTCAACGATCCTGACGGCTGGCCGTGCCGCCGCGGCCAGGTCCCACGGTCGCCCCGGACACGTTCCCCACGTTGCCGGCGCCAGGCAGAGGAACGGCTTGAGCACGTGAGAAATGCAACATTTCGTGAAGCCGATCAGTGTCCGGGCGTAATTGGGCCGCGTTTTGCTCCGTAAGAATGGCATAGGGCCATTTGCCATTTCTGCAGTATTCGGCGTGAGCGCGTCACAAATAGCGACGTCGGACACGTTGTGCAGGGCACTTGAGTCTGCCGCCGCGCATTGCTCATCCTGGCGGGTCTGGCTGATACCACATCTCACCGGACTTGGCGACAGTTCGGTCGATTTCTTGGCTGCCGTCGGCTCTCAACCGACCGGGCACCCCGGATGGGCGCGCCTCGACGAGGCAGGCACCACGGCACGGTTCAAGTTTGGTACGTTCGTTTGCCGTATTCATCGACGTTTCCGAGGTTAACACCATATTGGCCCCTTTTCTATAGCTGATGAGTTTGCCAGAAATGCTCCGCCTGGGCGCCAAGAAACTGGCCTGAGCGAAACTGGGAATAATGTCCCAAGGTTGGGAACTGCCTGCTAGATTACCCCGCATGTCGGTCCTCGCCTACGCGCCGCAAACGATTGAAGGCCCTGTTCGGGCCGGAAATCCGTGCGGTGACCACCTTCTTCTGGAGTTTGCAGACACCAAAGGGTCCGCGCAGGCGGACTCCGCAAACCCCGGGATCGTTGCGGTAAGTAGAGGTCCTGTCCGCTCACGCGGCGTATGCAGCTGTGGGTGGAGCGGTCGACAACATTTGTTGTCGGCTATTGCGATTAACGACGCTCACCTGCATGCGGCCGCGAATCGCTGTCGGCCAGCCGTCCCATTTACCTACTGGACTTGAGACGGACGACGGCTTTCCCCCTATTCTGTGTCGAACACACTTCCCTGAGTAGAAGCTGAGAAGAGGATTACCTTCGTGGGTGGAACGCGCGCAATTCCCGTCGCCGTAATAGGAATGTCGTGCCGACTTCCGGGCGGAATTGACTCCCCGGAACAGCTGTGGGAAGCGTTGCTCAAGGGCGAGGACTTGGTTACCGAGATTCCCCGCGAGCGGTGGGATGCCGAGGAGTTCTACGACCCCGAGCCCGGCGTGCCGGGCCGGTCGGTGTCGAAGTGGGGCGCCTTCCTGGACGACGCCTCGGCCTTCGATCACACCTTCTTCGGGATCACCGAGCGCGAGGCGACCGCGATCGATCCGCAGCATCGTCTGCTGCTGGAGACCGCCTGGCAGGCCGTGGAACATGCCGGGCTGGATCCGGCCACGGTGGCCGGCACCCAGACCGGTGTCTTCATGGGGCTGACCCATAACGACTACGCCTACCTGGCCGCGGACACCCGGGCGCTGGAGGGGCCTTACGGGTTCACCGGCACGAGTTTCAGCCTCGCGTCCGGACGTATCGCATATGCGCTGGGGGTGCACGGGCCGGCCATCACCCTGGACACGGCCTGCTCGTCCGGTCTGAGTGCCATTCACCTGGCCTGCCGCAGCCTGCACGACGGCGAGAGCGACCTGGCGCTGGCCGGCGGTGTTTCGGTGCTGCTCGAACCGCGCAAGGGAGCCGGCGGCTCGGCGGCGGGCATGCTGTCACCGACGGGCCGCTGCCATGCTTTCGACATCGCCGCAGACGGGTTCGTCTCCGCGGAGGGCTGCGTGGTCCTCACGCTCAAACGGCTCGACGACGCCGTCACCGACGGCGACCGGATCCTGGCGGTGATCCGCGGCACCGCGGCCAACCAGGACGGGCGCACGGTCAACATCGCGACGCCGTCGACCCAGGCGCAGGCCTCGGTGTACCGCACGGCGCTGACGGTGGCGGGCGTGGACGCCGGCAGCGTGGGTCTGGTCGAAGCTCACGGCACCGGAACCCCAGTAGGTGATCCTCTCGAGTACGCGAGCGTCGCCGAGGTGTACGGCACCGACGGCCCCTGTGCGCTGGGGTCGGTCAAGACCAACTTCGGCCACACCCAGTCGGCGGCGGGGGCGCTGGGCGTCATGAAGGCCGTGCTGTCGGTGCACCACGGTGTGGTTCCACAGAATCTGCACTTCACCCGCCTGCCCGATGACCTCGCTCGGATCGATACGAATTTGTTTGTCCCGCAGGCAACGACGGCCTTCCCGATCGAGGGTCAGCAGCCGCGGCGCGCGGCGGTCTCGGCGTACGGATTGTCGGGCACCAACGTGCACGCGATCGTCGAGCAGGCCCCCGAGGAGCAGCAGGACCCGCCGGGCCGGGCCGGCGCTGCCGATCCCCTGTTGTTCGCGTTGTCGTCCACCTCGGCCGAGGAGGTGCGCCGTACCGCGGGCGCCCTGGCCGAGTGGCTGGAGAAGAGCGGCGACGGAAACGGGCGCGGACCCGCAGTCGACATGTCCGACCTGGCCTACACGCTGGCGCGCCGGCGTGGGCATCGGCCGGTGCGGGCATCGGTGATCGCAGGCACCCGCGACCAACTGATCGACGAGTTGCGGCAGGTAGCCGGCGGCGACGTTCCGTATCAGGCCGCGGTGGCCGACGGTGACCGCGGGCCGGTGTGGGTGTTCTCGGGTCAGGGCTCGCAATGGGCCGCGATGGGTGCCGAACTGCTGGCAGCAGAGCCGGTGTTCGCCGCGGCGGTCGCCGAACTCGAGCCCCTGATCTCGCGGGAATCCGACTTCTCTGTCACCCAAGCGATGTCTGCACCGGAGCCGGTCGCTGGCATCGACCGGATTCAGCCCACCGTATTCGCGACCCAGGTGGCGCTGGCCGCGACGATGA
>JAFGRR010000444.1 GCA_016935035.1 Phycisphaerae bacterium
CAGTTGTCTTCTCGAATTCGCGTCCCACGTGCAGCAGCCCGGCTCGGCTGAACATGTGGTGCAGGAACATCGTGCGCGTGTATTGGCCGTCGGTCTTGATGTGAATCAGGACAAACCACGGCAGCACGAGGGCCAGGAACACGATTGCCCCAGCGACGACGTGCATCCGTCGGCCGACCTGCCAGACCCGCCGGCCGTAAGCCCGCAGCCGTTCGCCCCGGCCTTGTTCGATCGCAGCCTCGACCCCTAGATAGACGAGCACGATCAGCCCGGCGAGCAGCATGTAGGCGAAACTCTTCATCAGAGACGCCGCGGCCAAGAGCACGTATATACTCGCCAAGCAGACGAACGGATGCGCGGGCACGCGCCGGCGGGCGACGGTGCCCAGGGAACACCGCATCACGGCGCGACGGTGTTTGCACCTGCCGCGGTCCGCTACGTACCAACAGGTGAACACCAGCGTCATCATGAGCGCCAGGAGCATGTCCATCTGGCAGATCCGCGCCTGCCACCAGAACTGGACGCAGGTAGCCAGGGCAAGTGCGGCGACGAGACCCACGCGCCGGCCATACAACACGCAGCCTAGCAGATACGTGACTGCCAACAGCAGCATGGCGGGCACCGCCGAGAAACACCTCACGGTGAAGTTGTTGACCGGCATCCCCACCCGGTGGGCAATCGCGATCAGCCAGTAGTAGAACACCGGCTTGTGAATGGTGATGCGCTGCTCGTAGGGCACGTCCGGCCGAAGGGACCCCCGGGCCATCTCCTCCCACGCCGCCTGTCGCCAATCGGGATCATGCACGACCACCTTGCCGTCCGGATCATACTTGACCGCGTCGGCCCCCTCGTTCCCGACCACCGTGATCCGCGGCTCGCGCATCTGCTGGCGCATGGTAACGTAGTCGCCGTGTGCCACCATCCGCCGGGCGACCTGGGCTGCCCGCGCCTCGCCCGACGTCCACAGCCCGCGTACGCCGAGCCCCGGTAGCCACGCCAACCCGCCGGCCGCCAGCAGCGCGAGCATCCACAACACGTCAACCCACCCGAACCGCCACGCGGAACCGTGGGCTGCAACTGCCAGATCGTCTGTCGTTGGCTCACGGTCCACGCCGGCTACTCCCGGACAACAGTCGATGGCACGGTTCAGCCGGCAGGATTCGCCGACGAGAGGAACCGTTTCGCGATCTCGCAGAACATCCGGATCCCGACCGGCAGCACGGCGTCGTTGAAATCGAAAGCCGGCGTGTGCAGTCCCGGATAGGCGTCCACGCCGGCAGGACGCAGGCCGAGGTGAAAGACAGCCGCCGGGACGCGCTGGGCGTAGTAGGCGAAGTCCTCGACGCCCATCGTCGGCGGGTCGTCCGTGCGCACCTGCTGCGGGCCGAACAGGTCGGCGGCGGTGTCGGCGATCAGCCGCGTCAGTTCCGGGTCGTTGTTCATTGGCGGGTAGCCGGGGTCGAACGTCACCTGGGCCTGGGCCCCATGCGCTTTGGCGGTTTGTTCGGCGACCTCGCACAATCGGCGGCGCAACAGCTCGCCCGTCTCGGGCCGCAGGTAGCGTAGCGTTCCTGTCATCACGCACTCGGTCGGGATGACGTTCGTCGTCGAGCCCGCCGAGATGTGGCCGACCGTCGCCACGGCCGAATCCAGCGGATCGACGTTGCGGGCTACGATCGCCTGTAAGCCCACGATGATCTGAGCCGCGGCCACGATCGGGTCCACGCCGCGGTGCGGATACGCGCCGTGCGCGCCGCGCCCGCGAACCGTGATCGCAAACGGGTTGTTGGCGGCCATGCACGGCCCTGGCCGAACCGAGATCACGCCCTCGGCCTCGGCGGGCCAGCCGTGCAGCGCGACCGCGGCGTCCACCGGCGGCGAATCCAGCACGCCCTGCTCGCACAGTACGCCGCCGCCGCCGCCATCCTCTTCGTCCGGCTGAAAGATGAACTTCACCCGGCCGGCCAGCGTATCAGCCATACGCGACAGGACCATGGCTGTGCCAACCAGGATCGCCACGTGCCCCTCATGGCCACAGGCGTGCATCACGCCCGGCACCTGCGACTTGTACGGTACGTCCGTTTGCTCTTGGACCGGCAGCGCGTCCATGTCCGCCCGCAGAGCCAGGCATCGCCCCTCGCGGGCCGGGTTGAGTATCGCCACCACGTCCGTTTCCATCAGCGGCTCCAACACCTCGAGCCCCTCGAGCCCGCCCAGCATCTGGCGGACGCGGCGTGCGGTCTCGTGCTCACCGCGCGAAAGCTCCGGGTGCGCGTGCAACGCGTGCCGCAGCGCTACGACTTCCGGCAACGCACGCTCGATTTGCCTTGTGATCAGATCGGCCATGCCTATCCAAGCCCCTGCGTGTGCAAAACCGGGCCCGTCCGGTTACGATGCCAAGGACACGTTTCACCGGGCGCCGTTGTGTTCGGTTCAGCCACAACCGCCGGCCGGCGCGTCAGGAGATGATACCTTCACGGTGAGCAGATCACCAACCGGGCTCGCCATGTCGCAAGCGAACGACCCATACAAGCCCTACGCCGTCACGTCCGCCAGCTCCCGAGGGCGTGAGCACCCCGAGCACTTCCCGGCCCGCGTCGATCCCTACGCCATCGACCGCCAGCGTGTGCTCCACTGCGCCGCGTTTCGGCGGCTCGAGTACAAGACGCAGGTTTTCGTCGCCGGCGAGCACGATCATTTTCGCACGCGGCTGACGCACACGCTCGAGGTCGCCAGTATCGCCCGCCGGCTGTGCGTGGGCCTCCAGGTCAACGCCGCCGTCGGTGAGCTGATCGCCCTGACGCATGACCTGGGCCACGCGCCGTTTGGCCACGCCGGTGAAGAGACGCTGGCCGGACTCATGCAGAACCACGGCGGCTTCGAGCACAACGCCCAGACGCTCCGCGTGGTGACGTACCTCGAGCACCCGTACCCGGCCTTTCGCGGTCTGAACATGACGTTCGAGGTGCGCGAGTCGCTGGCCAAGCACTGCACGCTCTACGATAAGCCGGGCCTGCACCCGCTGGCTGACGGCAGCCACGCTCCGGTCGAAGGCCAGATCGCCAACCTGGCTGACCGCATTGCCTACGACTGTCACGACCTCGAGGACGCCGTCGGGGCCGGCCTGATCGTCGAACCCGACTTGCAGGAGATCACGCTGTGGGCGCAGGCTGCCGGCCCCGTCCGCGAGTCATACCCCGATCTGCCCCTGGCGGCTGTCCGGCGTCCGATCCTCGACGCGCTTGAAGCTGCGCTGCTCAACGACGTCGTGGCTGAGTCGCGCCGCCGGATCAAGACCGCGGGGGTGTCGTCCGTGGACGACGTCCGCCAGGCCCCGCGCGATCTCGTGGCCTTCTCGGACGCCATGCAGCCGCACGTCGGCCAGCTCGAGTCGTTCCTGGCTGACCGCGTTTACCACCACCACCGGCTGGTTCGCATGGACGACAAAGCCGACCGGTTCATCTCGCAGCTCTTCAACGCTTACGTCAGCCGGCCTAAGCTCCTGCCGCCGCGCTTCCACCAGCGCATCGACGACCAGGGCCTGCACTGCGTCACGTGCGACTATCTGGCCGGTATGACCGACCGCTTCTGCCAGGACGAATACCAGCGCCTCTTCGAGGCTCACCAGAGCGTATGAGGAGCGGTGCCCCATCTCCTTTTGGAGGTGGGATCGCGATTCGAGCTTGGCGGGTCCAAGAGTATCTGGGGCACGCGCCGGAACCGTTCATACTGGCACGCTGACTTGTCCGCTCCCTTACCAGCCTGTCGGAATACCTCCGCCAGAGTCGTCTTTGTGCACCGCCTATGGCTCTGAACCAGCTCGCGTTGCG
>JAFGRR010000445.1 GCA_016935035.1 Phycisphaerae bacterium
ATTCAGATCGGCGGCGCCCAGAACACGTTCGGTACGGCCGGCACCACCATGGGCCAGAGCGTCAACGTTATTGGCGCCGTCGGCCAGAGTGCCCCCCAGATCGTCGTATCCGGCTCGTTTCCCGCACCAGCCACCCCGGGCACTTACACCTTTAGCCTCGCGAATGCAGTCGCCAGCGTGCTGGAGACCCTTAACCCAGCGCCGGCGCATTCCCCCGTCATCGCCGCCACGGCGGACGTGACTGGTGCCACCTTCAGCGTAACGGTTGGCGACGGTCCGGCTTACAACTGCGGTGACGCCGACGGCGACGGCACGGCGGACGTGTTCGATATCGACGCGTTTGTCTACGCCATCACCCACACTGAGGCCGAGTTCCTGGCACAGTATCCCAGCTCGAACTTCCTAAACTCTGACACCAACTGCGACGCGGCCGTCGACGTGTTTGACATCGACACATTCGTCGGCGCCATCACCGGCACCTCGTGTGATTGCGGCTACTAAGTCGCGCTGCGCGTGTTGAGCAGAATCACAAACGCCGGTCGGCGATGATCTCGCCGGCCGGCGTTTTTGTCTGAGCGGAACCGCCCCCTATCAGATGCGTTCACCGCATTCCGAACAGCGCGGCTCAACCAGCCCGCGCAGGATGTACCCGCACCGCCGGCAACGTGTCTCCCCATCCGATTGCCGCGCCGGCCCCAACCAAAGCGTCAGCACGCCATGGCAGCCCAACGCCAGCAGTATGATCGGCGCAAACCACGCAACAGGACCCGAGACACCCTCGCCAACGTCGAAGGCCTTCATTACAGCCCGAGAGATATCCCAGTGCACACGCCACCGCCCGGCGACCGAAAGCCCGCCATATACGCTAGCGATGAATGTCGCGACGCCAACACGGAAGATCCAATGGAGTCCGAATCGCCGCATACTCACTCCTCCCGCGTTTCGACGTGCCGCGCTATTTGCATTCCTCGTCCCCAGGACACGCGCCGCGGCGTCCGCATGCCATAAATGCACCGTAACCCTGTCCGCAATCGAGGATTGCCTAACGACAAGTTCACACGCATTCGCTAACGCCGCACTTCGGCGTGGCTTATGCACTCCACCCACTGCAAGATCCGTTGCATTGCCACATCGAAAACTGCTAGACTGGGGGTCGGAGGCAGAGATGCGGCTAACACGGATGGGTCGCGTCCGGCGCGCTCACGCCACCAGGGAGAGCCACCAGCCCCACGTTGCTCCCGAAGCGCCGCGCTGACCGCCATAGGCGCGCCATCGGCGATGGCTAAGCGGAGCGCACTACTATCCAAGGGCCTGCTGTACCACGCTAATGTCGCGTGCGGCAAAAGGCCGATCATGAGGGCGCCCCCTCACGAGAGAGCCCGTCCACAGGAGTCTGGATCATGCCTAAGTGGTTGCCATTACTAGTATTGCTTGCGTTTGCGGCGGCTCTCGGTGCGGCAACAACCGGCGCGCCAGACACTGATGATCCGACCGCCCTGCCGGGCCCGCCCCATGAGATGGCAACCCCACCCGACTCCCCCGCGACCCGCACAATCGAATTCCCAGTCGTGTCGCCAACGCTCGATCCAGAGCTGTTGACCGTCCGCGACTTCACCAGCGTTCAGGTCAACGTGAACGCACAGGGACTGAACATCGTCGGCGATGCCGCCAACGAGCCGTCGCTCGCAATCGACCCGACCAATCCGAATAACATCATCGTCGGCTGGCGCCAGTTCGACGACGTCAGCTCCAACTTCCGCGAGGCCGGCTATGCGTACAGCCACGACGGCGGCCAGACCTGGACGTTCCCAGGCAAGCTCGCGCCCGATACGTTTCACTCCGACCCCGTACTGGCAACCGATCTCAACGGCACGTTCTACTATTACGGGCTCGGCGACGGCTTCGTCGGCGACCTCTTCAGATCGAACACCGCCGGCGTAACATGGCTCAGCCCGACGTACGGCTATGGCGGCGACAAGATCTGGCTAGCCATCGACCGCACCGACGGCATCGGACAAGGCAACCTCTACGCCGTCTGGCAAGTCAGCGGCAGTTGCTGTGGAGAATACCTCTTCACGCGTTCGATCGACGGTGGCGACAGCTTCATCTACCCGGTGCGAATCCCGAGCTCGCCGCGCTTCGGCGTAATCGACGTGGGCGTCGACGGCAAGGTCTTCGTCGCCGGCACCGCCAGGTACGATTTCGATACGTTCGTCGTTGCCTGGTCTGGCAATGCGCAGAACCCGGTGATCGAACCTGGATTCGCAACCGTTCAAGTAGACATGGGCGGGGCACAGGGGATCAACGGCTACGTCAACCCCGAGGGCCTCTCCGGACAGGTCTGGGTCGCCACCGATCACTCGAACACCCCGACGCATGGCAATGTGTACCTGCTGTCATCGGTCGATCCCACAACCGACGACCCGCTCGATGTTCACTTCTCACGCAGCACTGACGGCGGCATCACATGGAGCCCCTGGGTCCGCATCAACGACGACTCAACCAGCAACCGAGCCTGGCAGTGGTTCGGCACCATATCCGTCGCACCAAACGGACGCATCGACGTGATCTGGAACGACACCCGCGAGGCCCCCAATCCACGCTATCCGTCGTCTTCACGGGTCTATCGCACATACTCTTTCGATGGCGGCGAAACGTGGGCCGCCAACGAACCCATCTCGCCGGCGTTCAACCAATCGCTTGGCTATCCCAATCAGGACAAACTCGGCGACTACTATGACATGATCTCGGACAACCAGGCCGCCAATCTCGCATACGCCGCCACTTTCAACGGCGAACAGGATGTCTACTTCCTGCGTTTTGCCGGGTTTGACTGCAATGGCAACGGTACCGATGATGCCGAGGAGATCGCGCTCGGCACGGCGACGGACCTCAACGGCGACGCCATCCCCGACGATTGCCAGGACTGCAACGGAAACAACGTGCCCGACGAACTCGACATCTCCGGCGGCACGAGCCTCGACTGCAACGGCAACTACAACCCCGACGAGTGCGAATTGGCTTCCGGCCTGGCTCTCGACTGCAACGGCAACAGCATCCCCGACGAGTGCGACATAGCCGCCGGCGCCAGTCAGGACTGCAACAGCAACGCGGTTCCCGACGAATGCGACATCGCCGGCGGAACCAGCACCGACTCGGATGGCAACGGCGTGCCTGACGAGTGCGAGGACTGCAATGCCAATGGGGTGCTGGACCAGGACGACATATCCGCCGGCACCAGTCAGGATTGCAACGAAAACGCGGTTCCGGACGAGTGCGACCTCGCCGCCGGCACGAGCATCGACACGACCGCGAACGGGATTCCCGATGACTGCGAGATCACGCCATGCTTGCTGAATGAGGCGAGCAAGGAGTTGGTCGGTTTGGCCGGTGACTACTTCGCGGTGGACGTCGCGATGTCCGGCGACGTCGCCATCGCGGGCGCATATGGCGACGATGACGGCGGTACGAACGCCGGCGCCGCATACCTTTACAGGCTTTCCGGCGAGAACTCGGTTAAAGAGGCCAAGCTAAAGGCCAGTGATGGATCAGCGGTCGACCTGCTCGGCTTTTCCGTTGACGTCGATGGCGACGCAGCCATCGCGGGCGCCTATGGCGAGGACGACAAAGGCTCGGAGGCCGGGGCGGCATACATCTTCCGGCAAAACGCCGGCAACTGGCCGCAACAGGCCAAGCTCCTCGCGAGCGATGGCGCGGCCGGTGACCAGTTCGGCTATAGCGTGGCCATAGCCGGCGACTACGCCATCGTCGGTTCGCCGCAGGACGACGACGATGGCTCTGGCTCTGGCTCGGCATACGTCTTCTTCTTCAACGGCGCCAACTGGATACAGCAAGCCAAGCTGACCGCCAGCGACGGCGGCGCCAGCGATGGATTCGGCTACGCCGTGGCGCTGGATGGCGATGCGGCCGTGATCGGCGCGTATCGCGATGATGACACGGGCTATGACGCCGGTGCCGCCTACGTCTTCCGTCGCAGCGGCACTTCCTGGACCCAGGAATCCAAGCTGCTCGTGGAGGACGGCAACGCCTATGACCACCTGGGGACCGCGCTGGCGATATCCGGCGATGTGATTGTCGTCTGTGCCAGCGACTCCGACTTCGCCAACAGCGGCGATGGCCAGGCCTACGTCTTCCGTTTCAGCAACTCCAGCTGGATCGAGGAGGCGCGGCTGCGGCAATACGACAATCCGTCCAGCGCCAATCTCGGATCGGCAGTCGCGATTGAGGATGGCATCATCGTGGTTGGCGCGCACGCCGCGACGGCGGAACGAACGGGGGCGGCCTACGTAATGCTGTACAACGGTCAGTATTGGACGTACGCCGGCCAACTTGGCGCCAGTGACGCCACCGACAACGCGTACTTCGGCCACGCCGTGGCAATAGCGAACCAGCGCGTGCTGGTCGGCGCGCCGCAGGACGGCGAGTATGGTGACTTCGCCGGCGCGCTGTACGCCTTCGGCGGACTGCTAGACTGCAACGGCAATCACGCAATCGATGTCTGTGAGATCGCCGATGGAACCAGTCCTGACTGTAACAGCAACAACAGCCCGGATGCGTGCGACATCGCCGCCGGCATCAGCTTGGACGAGAACGAGAACGGCGTCCCGGACGAGTGCGAATCATCGCTCGGAGATGTCAACTGCGATGGCGCGACCGACATCTTCGACATTGACGCGTTCGTGCTGGCAATCACTGATCCGGCCGCATACGCCGCCGCTTACCAGGGCTGCAACATCAACAACGCGGACTGCAATCAGGACAACAGCGTGGACGTCTTCGACATCGACGCGTTTGTGGCGATGATCACCGGCGGCTAGACCGGCTTAAGTTGTCGCATGGCGTCAGGCTTTCGTGCAAGCCGGAATCCACCGCGCACGCGATTGCGCCGCGTGGTTATCGGCTTTTGGGCGCCCCCTCGCCAATGCCCGATAGAATAACGATTGGCCACATGTGACTTACCCGCGAAAGATGGGAGCCAGTTTGGCGCAGCAGAGGATGACGATGATCAGCTCCAGGGTTGTACTCAGTGCCACTTGTGCCTGCATCTCGATGATGATCACCCCCGTGTTTGCCGCACCCGGCGATGTAATCCCCGGCGAGCAGCTCGATCCGGCGACCTACGGGCCGTCATACGTCGAGTCGATGGAAGACGCTGTCCAGCGCGACCGCCTCGCGCCGCTCCCGGGTGACGACAAGTCACGCGGCGACAGCAACGGCTACTGGACCGTTCCGACGCGCGGCTCCAGCGCCGCCGGCCAGGCCGGTGACCAGTACATCATCAACAAATGGGGCGACACGCGCATGGGCATCAGCTTCCCGAGCCCCGTCGACCTCAGCGGCGCCAACTTCATCGGCCAAGGCAGTGAGGGCGTTTGGACGCCAGGCGTGCGCGTCATCGGATACGCCAACGGCGAAATCACCGGGCAAACCGAGTGGTTCACAGAGATCGGCGACACGCCAGAGTGGTTCGAGATCGACCTGCGCGGCGTCGATCGCATCGAGATCGAGGCGGTGCCGGCGGTGGGCGGCGGCGGCTGGTACGGGCTCGACGATCTCACCTTCACCGAACCGCAGACCGCACGCACCGTGGTTGTTGACTTCGACGATCTCGACTACCGCTTCAAGCTCACCGGCTCGGACTACGCCGGCCTGACCTGGGAAGCCGGCACCGGCGACTTCATCTCCACCGACGGCGTCCCCGCGCCGCAGGTGGCTATCACCGGAGAGATCGAGCGCCTCAGCGGAGAGACACGCGATGCCGCGATCGCCTCTGGAACACGTGCCACCGGCCCAGCGCTGCTGAGCAGCTTCCGAGGCGTCCTCCGCGGCGACGCCGGCAGCTCGTCGTACCCGCCGGACACCGATGGTGCAATCGGTCCTAACCACTTTGTGGAAACCGTCAACCGCAACTTCGCC
>JAFGRR010000446.1 GCA_016935035.1 Phycisphaerae bacterium
ATGCGATGTCAGACGAGCTTACATGACCGAGTGAACCAGCCTGCAATTGCGACACTCACGGTCGCCTTTATCCTCCTCCTGGCGCCATTCGCCCAGGCTGACGCAGTCCAGGCCACGCCGGCGGCGCAAGCCTACGAGGTGCACTGGACGGTCACGACGTCTGAGAGCGATCTCCAGTTCGGCACGCAACAGGGCTTTGACACTGTTCGGTTCGCTAATTGCGGCTACATCGCGACGCCCGGGACACCGCGTCTGCCGGTCCATATCGTGCGAGTGGCGCTGCCGGCGGGTATGAGCGTTACCGACGCGTACATGGTCCGGGCAGACACACAACCGCTCACTGGTACGTACAACCTGTTTCCGGCCCAGCCGGCGCAACCCACTTCGGCACCGGCGGTGGCCATGACTCCCCCCAATGCTGAACTGTACGCTCAAACAACGCCATACCCGGCGGATCAGGTCGAACTGGTGCACCAGGCGGATCTGGCCGGCCAGAGCTTCGCCCTGCTCCGCGTATGCCCGCTGAGCTACACGCCGGCCGACGGAACACTCACGCTCTGCACCGATGTGGAGATTGTGCTAAGCGGCGTCGGAGGCTACGTCTGTGGCGACTACTTGTCACCCAGCGCCTCGGACAACACGCGCGACGAGTACCTGGCGCAGCTCGCTGGCCTGGTTGCCAACCCAGCCGAGATCTCGCTTACGCTAGACCCCGAGCCGGCGCCCCTCACGCGTGGCGTCACCGCCGACGATTACGACTACGTCATCATCACACAGCCGAGCTGGGTTGATGACTTTCAACCGCTCGCTGACTGGCGCACCCAGATCGGATTCCGCGCGGCGATAGTGACGACTGACTGGATCTACAATTCTGGCGGCTATAGCGGATCGGAGCCCGAGAAGATCCGCACGTTCATCGTGGATGCCCACGACAACTGGGGAGCCAGTTCTTTCCTGCTCGGCGGCGACACCAACGTCGTCCCGCCGCACGTGGACACCTTCACGGAGGTGGCGCCCGAGCCCATTCCGAACGATACCTACTACGCTGATTATGACGAGGACTGGATCGCGGAGTTGCATGTCGGACGCGCGGCGGTGCGCAGCGAAGCTGCCATTGCGACGTTCATCAGCAAGATCATGACGTACGAAAAGAACCCACCGTCAAACAACTATGCCACCTCGGCGGCCTTCTTCGGATTCGACCTTAACACCCTCGGCAGCGGCGAAGGTGAGAACTGCAAAACGGACATCAAGAGTCTCTACCTGCCAACCGGCTGGACTTTTGGCAGTGAGTATGACAGCGAATCCGGGACCCACAAGTCCGACGTTATCTCATACCTCAACACGGGCTACAACCTGATAAACCACATCGACCACTGCGGCACAACCGCGATGGGTACGGGCGGCACCAACCACGGCGACTATCTCGGCAATTCCAACATGACGGCGCTGACCAACGGCGATCGCCAGAGCATCTTATACACGATAGGTTGCTGGGCATGTGACTTTGATGCAACCACGTGCATTGCCGAGGCCTTTGTCCAAAACACCAACGGTGGCGGCGTGGCGTTCATTGGGAATTCGCGCTACGGCTACTACTACCCATTCGGCGACGATGGCGTGTCATTGTCATTCGACCGAAACTTCTTCAAGTCGCTCTTCAACTCCAACCTGTATTTCCTGGGATCGTGTTTCTCGAACCACAAGAACATATCCAATATCGGCGGCCAAACCTATTGCTACATCTTCACCGAACTGACACTGCTTGGTGATCCGGTCATGCCAATCTGGACCGAGGAACCCGAGATACTTGTCGTCAACCACCCGGCTTCACTCGTCGCCGGCCAATCAAACCAGTTCGCCGTGCAGGTCACGGACAGCACTGGCGGAATCATCTTTCGAGCGCAGGTATGCCTGTTGAAGGATGGCGATGTCTACGAAGTCCAGAAAACACTCTTCTCCGACACGGTGATCTTCAATGTGTCGCCAGCCACGGCTGGCAACATGCAGGTAACGGTCACCGCGCACAACTTCCTGCCATACGAGTCGTCTGTCGATGTAGTCGAGCCAGAGATGCACACGCTCGAGGTCACGGTGCAAGGCAACGGTGACGTCACACTCGATCCATCGGGCGGGCTGTACGCCGCTGGCACGCCCATCACTCTTCTGGCTGTCCCCGACAATGGCTGGATGCTCGACTACTGGGATGGAGCGCTGACCGGCGATGACAATCCTGAGCAACTCGTGGTAAACAGCACCCTAAGCGTCACGGCCGTTTTCGCGGAGGACTGCAACGGCAATAGCGTGCGCGATGACATTGACCTAAGCACCGGAACATCCACGGACGTCAACGGCAGCGGTGTTCCCGACGAATGCGAACACCTCGGTGACACCAACTGTGATGGCAGCACCGATGTCTTCGACATCGACTCATTTGTCATGGCCATTATCTCGCAGGGCGAGTACAGCATCGCCTATCCGGCGTGCGAACTCGATAACGCGGACTGCAACGGCGATGGCGAGCCGGACGTCTTCGATATCGACAGCTTCATTGTTCTAATCGCGGGATCATAGGATTCCGCTACGGCTACTGCCTATAGCAGCATGTCCGACATGTGAGACCGCGGCCTGACCATCACGGTCAGGCCGCTTTGGTAATGGAGATTTCGCCCGCCAACCTATGCCCCGTTGAGCAATGCATCCAGGTCGGTCGCGCCAGCCTCGGTGCCGACAGCGCGCATAAACTGGTCGACCTGCGCGAGGCGTTCGGCGGCCAACGTGCGGGCGGCAGCGCTGATTAGGCAGTCATTGATGCGGGCTTCCCAGTAGCGGTATTCCTTCTGGCGCTGCCACTTATCCAGTAGCTGCGCCAGCGGCCGGCCTTCAATTTGCTGCTGCCGAAACTGCCGCAGAATCTGGATCACCCCGATCTCGGCCAGATTCTCGGCCTCGGCCACGATCTGGGCCTCTACGATGCGCGCCTCGCGATCGTTGCAGGCCCGAATCACCTCGACGGCCTTGAGGAGCACATCGGCGGATACGAACGGCGCCAGTTCCTCCTGGAGCAGCACTGCCCCCAGCTCACGCTGCACATCATTCGTCGGCCGCGCCAGCACCAGCCAGGGATCTGCTTCCTCCTCGCGAACCTGCAAGGCCCAGCCGGCGTTGCTGAACAGCCCCGCCAGGGCCGCGGCTTCCTGGTTGCAGCCCTGCTGCCGGTATTCTGGCAACTGCGCGAGCCCGTGCGCCAGGTGCATCACCCGCTCGCTGTGCTCCCATAGCCAGAGGTCGACAGATCCGTCCGGATGCTGAATCGTAAGCAATTCACGCGCCCGCGCTCGGGCGCGTTCTAGAATCTCCACAGGCTGATCTCCGCAATCATCGCACCGCCGCGCGGCCTGATAGTCAGCCGAGACGGCTCACAACCGCGTCAGAGACAGGCGAGAGTCTAGCGCGCTGACTCGGGTGCGGCAACCGATATAGCCGATAACACCAGCATGGGAAACCATCGTGCGACGCGCGAAACCCGGGTGATGATCACCAGCGGTGGCGGCCCTGGCGTCTGGGGGCTGCTGGCCGCCTTGCGCCATCTCCCCAACCGCGATACAACGCTGGTGGTCAGCGATCCTGACACGAACTTGACACTTGGAACCGCGCTCGCCGATATAAGAGTCCGCCTGCCGCTCGCAGCCGATCCGGCATACGTCGATTGCCTGCTCGAAACCTGTCGCCATCAGGCCGTGGACGTGCTGATACCAGTGTATGACGGCGAGTTGCTCGCAGTCACACGCCGGCGAGCCGAGTTCAACGCGGTCGGCACGCGCGTGCTGCTACCCCCCACGGATGTCGTCGCGGCTTGCCTGGACAAGCGCGCCATGGCGACCGCGCTGCGCGACACGGACTTTCTGCCGCAATCCACTTGCGCTACGACCCCCGACGAACTCGCCCAGGCATTCGACGACCTTGGCTATCCGCGGCGGATGTTGTGCATAAAGCCGACGACGCTGGCCGGCGGGCGCGGCTTTCATATCATCGACGCGGCTGGCGAGAGCTTCATCGATCGCGTCACCGCCAAACCCGGCGCCCGGCGCTGCACGGCCGAGGAATTCCTCAATCTGCGCAGACAAGGACCTGAGCGCTTTCCGCTAATCGTTGCCGAATACTGCCCGGGTGAGGAACTCGGCATCGACTTGCTCGCCGAGGACGGCCGACCGATCGAGATGGTTGTGCGGCGTAAGGGTGGCGCGATGTTGCATGGCAACCCATCGCGGATCGTGTTCGCCGAGCAGCCCGGGGAGCGTGAGTGGACTACGCGCCTGGCACGTGAGATGAATCTCTCCGGGCTGGTCATCATCGACGCACGCTACGACCTGGCTGGCCAACTGCGCCTGCTGGAGGTCAATCCGCGACCTGGAGCTTACATTGGCATGACGTGCGCGCGTGTGCATTTGCTGGCGTGGGCGATCGACAGATTGCTGGGTGAAGAGGTCGAACCGCACGAGTACGCAGGCAATCCCGGTCTGAACCTCGGTCTGCGCGTCTTCGCTGACATGCTGATCGGGGAGAACGAGTGCATGGTGCTGCCGGCTGCGGGCCAAGCTATCGAGGAGAACAGCGATGCGTGTTGTGTGCCTCGCGGCACATCCGGATGACGAGACCATCGGGGCCGGCGGCACGCTGCTGAAGCACCGGGCGGCAGGCGACGAAATCAGCCTTGTCGTCGCCACGGTCGCATTCGAGCCACACTGGTCCGCCGACGAAGTCTCGCACAAACGCGACGAGTGTCTGGCCGCCGCCGACATTCTGGGAATAAGCGACGTGCGGTTCCTCGAATTCCGCACGATGCACCTGAACACGCTGCCGGCCATCGAGTTGAACGCGTGCGTGGCGGCGGCACTGGCGGATCTGAAGCCAGACATCGTATACGCTCCGCCCTGCGACGACCTGAACCGCGACCACGCCGTGCTGTGCGAGGCGGCACTGGTCACGACGCGAGCGACCGATCTCAAACACATGCCCACGCTATACAGCTACGAGATCCCGACAACGACGCGCTATAACGTCCCTGGGCGCTGGCAGCCGAACACTTATGTGGACGTATCCCCCGTCTTTGAACGCAAGCTGTTGGCCATGTCACAATATCGGACCGAACTGCGCGAGTTGCCGCATCCGCGTTCGCTCGACGGCCTACGCTGCCTCGCGCGGGAACGCGGGCTATTTATAGGATGTGAGTACGCCGAAACGCACATGCTCATCCGCCAAGTCCGGTAGTCACAAACCACTGAACTATAAGTTGCCGCACAACTCCGACTCGGTAAGGCGCCATATGAATGCCCGGGGTGTCAGTGGCCGATGAACATATGAACGCGCACAGACCCCGCGGAGCGAGGAACGATCATGGGATTGATGACGACATCCCCGAAGGATTCGCCCAGCAACAACACCGAGCCGGGCCAGTTGCCACCCCATCTTCAGAAGGCGGTGGCGAAGGTCACCGAGATCAGCTCGTTGCCGGAGATCACGGCCCGCATCGTCGAGGTCGTCGAGGATCCTCGGGCCACCGCTCATGACATGCACGAGATCGTGAAGAACGATCCGGCCCTGGCCTCGAAGATTCTCAAGGTCGTGAACTCGGCGTTCTATGGGCTGCCCGCCCAGATTGCCAGCCTCGACCGGGCCATCGTCATGCTGGGCCTGAGCGCGGTGAAGAATATCGCGCTGGCCGCGTCGCTCGTGCGTCTGTTCAAACCCGGGACCATCTCGGAGAACTTCAGCGCTCGCGATCTGTGGCGTCATTGCATCGCCGTCGGTGTTTGTGGTCGCATGCTGACCAAGGCCGCCAGCGGCGTGCAGAATGACGAAGCATTTGTCGCGGGTCTGGTACACGACCTGGGCCTGCTGATCGAGTACCAGGTTCTGTCAGAACGACTGACCGAGGTCGTCAACCGCTGCCAGGCCACCGGCGAGGATTTCAGCACGGTCGAACACGAGATCATCGGCGCCGACCACCAGGCCTTCGGCGCCGCGTTGGCGGCCAAGTGGAAGTTCCCCCCGATCCTCCGCTGCGCGATCTCGCATCACCACACACCCGAAACGTTGAAGCCTGAATTGCAACGCGTTGCCGCCCTGGTATGCGTGTCGGACACGATCTGCTGCAAGCAGCAGCACGGGTTCTGGCTGACGGCGGCATGCCAGGAAGTCAAGCCGGAGATGCTGGCGCTGATAGGTGTCAGTGACTCCGCGCCCGAGGAGATCCTCGAGGATCTGCCCGGACAGATACGCGAGGCCGAGCAGGTATTCGGCGACTAGCTTCAACGGTTTTCCCCCCATTCGAGCGTATTCGCCCAGGGGAGTTACCTCACCCATTCGCGCGTAGCATTTAACCTGCCGCCGACTTGTGTCCAATTGCGATACGACCGCTCGCAAACACTCAATCTTCCCAATATTATCGGTCGTGTGGGCATCCTGGCTTGGCTAGCTTGACAATTTAACGATTTCTTAACACTATCATCACACTACTGTGAATGTCCGGGAGGAGAATCACGCCGTAGTGCTCTTCGGCGGGAACGGAAGCTCGATGTGTGGCCGGGTACGGTAACGTCGTACATCCCCGGCGCCGCGAATAAGTGAAAGAACTGCGGATTGGCAGTCGAGGTGGACCTGGAGGGGTCTTCACCGAGGCTGCCAATTCTATTCTCGGTACCGCGCACGAGCGCCGACGCCGGACTGCCTAACTCCACCCAGCGCGTGAACTCCCTCACCAGTCAGTGTATGGCGTCAGGGCTTCGTACCTGACGTCTCCGCGTCGATGGGACGCGAGGCCAAGACGCCATGAACGAAGCCCTGCCGCTACACACATACTGGCGTATCGCCGCTAGAACCGCTCAGTGATGCTCTTGCCCTGCATGAAGAGCATCAGATAGTCGCGGCCGCCGGCCTTCGAGTCGGTGCCGGACATGTTGAAGCCGCCGAACGGCTGCACATCCACCAGCGCCCCGGTGCACTTGCGGTTTAGATACAGGTTGCCGACATGAAACTCGAAACGAGCGCGTTCGAGCCGCGCGCGGTCGTTCGAGTACAGCGCGCCGGTCAGGCCGTATTGCGTACCGTTGGCGATCGCGAGCCCGTCGTCAAAGTCCTTGGCCTTAATCACCGCCAGCACCGGCCCGAAGATCTCCTCCTGGGCAAGGCGAGCGTCGCGGTCGAGGTCGGCGATGATCGTTGGCGGAACAAAGTAGCCGCCCGACGGCACCGGCGTGCCGGTCAGCACCGGCCGACCTTCCTTCTTCCCGACCTCGATGTACTCGTTGATCTTCTTGTGGGCGGCTTCGTCGATTACGGCGCCCATGAAGAAGTTCTCGGATTTGGTCGTGTCGCCGACCGTCAGCAGTTTCGCCCGCTCGCTGATCTTGCCGAGCAATTCGTCGTAGATGTCCTTGTGTGCAATCAGCCGCGAGCAGGCCGAGCACTTCTGGCCCTGGAACCCGAACGCCGCCGCCACGACCCCCTCGGCCGCCGCATCGACGTCGGCGGTCTCGTCAACGACGATGCAGTCCTTGCCGCCCATCTCGAGAATCGAGCGCTTCAGCCAGATCTGTCCCTTGGACACCTGACCGCATTTCTCGAAAATGCCGAGACCGACTTCCATCGATCCGGTGAACGAGACGCAGCGTGTCAGCGGATGCTCGACCAGCGTGTCGCCAATCTCACGTCCCGAACCGGGGACGAAATTCAGGACGCCCGCTGGCAGACCGGCTTGCTCGAAGATCTCGACCATCAGCGCGGCCACGACCGGCGACGTGCTCGCCGGCTTCAGGACAACCGCGTTGCCCGTCACCAACGACGCACTCGTCATACCGGTGCAGATTGCCAGTGGGAAGTTCCACGGCGGTATGACGACGATCACGCCGAGCGGCATATAGCGATATTCGTTGTCCTCGCCCGGGAAGGGCGTAACAGCCTGCGCACCGCCCAAGCGGATCATTTCGCGGCCGTAGAACTCCAGGAAGTCGATGGCCTCGCAGACGTCGGCGTAACCCTCGATCCAGCTCTTGCTCTCTTCGAAGCACTCCCAGGCGGTCAGCTCGTAAATGCGACGCTTCATGATGGCCGCAGCCTTGATGAGCACTTTGGCCCGCGCGTCCGGCGCCACGCGGCCCCAGGCTTTCTGAGCCTCGACGGCCTTGCGAACGGCCTGATCGGCCTGGTCGGCGTTGGCCTTGGAGACGAAGCCCACTACCGTGTTGAAATCGCCGGGCATCACCGACTTGATCGTCTTGCTGGTTTCGATCTTCTCGCCGCCGATGCGCAACGGATAGGAGCGCCCCAACTGCGCCTTGACGTTCGAGAGCGCCTGGAGCATCTGGTCGCGCGGATCGGCGTCGGCGAAGTTGACATAGGGTTCGGGACGATAGGGCATCAACATGGCTGGGTGCCTCCAATCTGAGCGTGAATCTATGGGGCGCCGCGCCCTCGGCACGGCAGGCCACCCACGGTCCGGGCACAGGCGCAGCGACTCCATGCGCCAGACGGTTTCGTGTCTCTCCAGGTTCCTCAGGGCGGCCCTATGATCCCCGATGCGGCCGCCGAGGCAAAAACGCGCTTGTACCGCTCGCGGCGAGTATTCGCAAGTGGCCCGCTCAAGGCCGCGTCAGGAGCAGCCCCGTGGTAGAAAGGGCGACCGTCTTTATCAGGAAGCGGGTGTCATGGGCAGGCCCCTGACCTGCCCGTGTGCCGCTGCGCTTGAACACGGGCAAACCCGCCTTCGGCGGGCCTGCCCATGGCACCCACTGATTCCGCCTCCCACCGGCGGCGTCGGCGGTGCCGGCAGCGCGGGGCGTGGTATAATCACCGATCCGGATGAGCAGCGATGCGCCGCCCGAGCGGCTCCGCGTGGGCGCCGAACACCCATCGCACCACATATCACAACATGCGAGGATGAGTGATGGACATCGTTCTGGACGGGAATTCCCTTTCGATTGAGAAGCTAGTGCAGGTGGCGCGCGGCGGCGCACGCGTCGGCATCGCCGACAGTGCGCGCGAGGCGGTCAAGCGTTCGCGCGATTGCCTTGAGAACTGCGTGCGAAACGACATACCGGTCTATGGTGTGACGACCGGTATCGGTGAATTCGCGCGCATTCGCATCTCACCCGAGCAAAGCGCCGAGTTGAGCCGCCGCATCGTGTACAGCCACTCGGCCGGCACGGGCATTCCACAACCCGAGGACGTCGTCCGCGCCGCGATGACGCTGCGCGCCAACACGCTCTCGAAGGGCTGCTCGGGCGTGCGCCAGATCTTGATCGACACCGTCCTGGACATGATCAACAAGGGCGTTGTGCCGCACATTCAGGAGAAGGGCTCGGTCGGCACCAGCGGCGACCTGTCTCCGCTGTCGCAGTTCGCCGAAGTTGCGATGGGCGAGGGACGAGCGTTCTACAGAGGCGAGGCGATGTCCGGCGCCGAGGCGATGAAACGCGCCGGCGTGAAGCCCGTCGATCTGACCTACAAGGAGGGGCTCGGCCTGATCAACGGATCGCAGGTGATGCTCGCGGGCGCCGCCCTGCTGGCGTATGACGCCGAACGCGTAATCAAGAATGCCATGATCTCGGCCGCCATGACGCTCGATGCACTGCGGGCCGTCGAGCGGGCATTCAATCCGCAAGTACATCGCGTGCGGCCATTCCGCGGCCAGAACGCCGTCGCCGGCAATCTGCTGCGTCTGTTCGAGGGCAGCGAGATCATGGCGGACAAGACTGGCAAGGTGCAGGACGGCTACAGCATGCGCTGCACGCCGCAGGTCATGGGGCCATCACTCGACACGCTCGAATACGTGCGCGAGATCGTGACGACCGAAGCCAACGCGGCCGCCGACAATCCCCTGTTCTTTGCCGACACGGGCGAGTACTTCGCCGCCGGCAATTTCCACGGGCAAGGCATCGGCCTGGCGGTTGATTACCTGTGCATCGCACTGTCCGAAATCGCAAACCTGTCTGAGCGTCATACGAACCGCATGTTGAACCCCGTGCTTTCCGGCCTGCCGGACTTCCTGGTCGAGGGCAAGGGGCTCAACTCGGGTCTGATGGTGGCGCAGTACACGGCCGCCGCGCTGGTCTCCGAAAACAAGGTGCTCTCGCATCCGGCGAGCGTCGATTCGATCAGTGTGTCAGCGGATCAGGAAGACCACGTCAGCATGGGCCCGATCGCTGTCCGCAAGTGCACGGAGATTCTCAAGAACGTGCAGACCGTCATCGCGATCGAGATGATGTGCGCCGCGCAGGCGTTCGAGTTCCACAAGCCCAGGAAGCCGGGCAAGGCGACCGCGATCGCGTACAACCTGATACGCAAGGTGGTCAAGCCATTGGTGGACGACCGCGTGCTCTACCCCGACATCGAGGCGATTCGTCAACTAGTAGCGTCGAATGAAATTCTCGATGCGATTGAATCGGAGATCGGCCCGCTTAAGGTAGCGCGCGACATGACCGACCTGCCGCGGCCGAATGTCGGCGCGTAGGAGCGAGCGGTAGCAGCCGCGCCTCGTGGCAGCCGTTGGATAATACGGCATCTTC
>JAFGRR010000447.1 GCA_016935035.1 Phycisphaerae bacterium
TCGTCGGGCAGCGTCATGAGAGGCGACCCAATTCAGGAGCAAAGACTTAATCCGCCCGGGAGTAGGGGTTTTTACGTATTATACTACGGGAAAGGGCGGAAAGAGATCGCGCGTGAAGATTCCCGCGAAAACACCGCCTTCATTCTTGAGATGGATGATCCAAAGGCGGTCCAACGCACAGCCGTTTGAGGGGATATGAGGCCCTGCAGTTGCTAATATCACTGATACGGCTGTGATACGTGGTCCGGATGTACCCCGTGACCGCAACAGACCGGCGAGATCGGCAGAGCGGCCAGTTGTCCAGAGTGCGCTGACTTCCAGGGAAGACCTGCTTGGTGAGCCGGCCATCGTTCCCGCAAGCGTCCTGGGCCGGATCCAGCGGCCTAACGCTGACAGCGAGAATTGTCCGCTCGCCTGCTGTACCCGCGCCGCCCATGCGAGATGAGGCAGGTGAAGCTCTAATAGCCTCCTTTAAGTTTATTTCGGTTTACGAATGGGCTTGTTTTCTGTTTTCATTTCCATGCCGCGCGTGACGGCCCCAGAGGAGTGTTAAGAACCTGCTATTCGGAGGAAATACCATGCGATTGACAATTATCGTCATGTTGGTGTTTGTTGGATCGATCGGCGCGACGGCAGGCACAGGTTTCGCGGTGGACATCGAAACCGTTCCCGTGGGCAATCCGGGGAACGCGGCGGACATGCGGTACAACCTCTACAAAAGGCCCGAAGGATTTGGGCGAGTCGACTACACCTACGGGATTAGCAAGTACGAAGTGACCGCCGGGCAGTACACAGAATTCCTCAACAAGGTGGCTGGCGTGGACGCACACGGCCTGTACAACACGAAAATGTGGGTCTGGGCCGAAGGCTGCAAGATCGAGCGCTATGCGGGCAATGGCACGTCGGGTGACCCGTATCAGTACCGCGTGGCGGCTGACTGGGCAAACCGTCCGGTGAACTACGTGGGTTGGGACGACGCGGCGCGGTTCGCCAACTGGCTGCACAATGGTCAGCCGACCGGCGCCCAGGACCTGACCACGACCGAGGACGGAGCGTACTACCTGAATGGGGCGTGGACAGACGCACAACTGCTGGCCGTGTCGCGCGAAGCCGACTGGAAGTGGGCGATCCCCAGCGACGACGAGTGGTACAAGGCGGCGTATCATGATCCCAACAAGCCGGGCAGTGTAAAATACTGGGATTATCCTACGCAGAGCGACACAGTACCCACTAATGTGCTCGACCCGAATGGGGCCAACAACGCGAACTACTACGACCTTGTCCACACCCTTGGTCCCCCGTACTGGCGGACCAATGTCGGCGAGTTCGCCGGTTCGCCGAGTCCGTACGGCACATTCGACCAGGCTGGCAACGTCGGAGAGTGGAATGAATCGATGTATTTCAGCGGCGGTCGAGGCGAGCGAGGCGGGTCGTTCAACTTCAACAGCTACTCGATGACTGCGTCGGCTCTCTTCGCCTATGCGCCGAGGACCACGGAGAGCTACTTCGGGTTCCGTGTCGTCGCCGCGACTCTTGCGACGGACACGGATGGCGACGGGGTGCCTAACGGCATCGACAACTGCCCAGATACGGCGAATGCCGATCAGGCCGACACAGACATGGATGGTCTTGGCGATTCATGCGACAACTGCCCGAACCATGCGAACCCTGACCAGGCCGACTGTGACGGTGATGGCGTTGGCGACGTCTGCATAATCGCCGACTGCGCCGGCGACCCGGCGTGCGGCGACTGCAACGGTGACGCTGTTCCAGACGGCTGTCAAGCATCTGTGTTTTCGGAAAAGGACAAGCTTACCGCCTCCGACGCCACAGCGGGCGACGAGTTCGGGGTCGCCGTTTCGGTAAGCGGGGACACCGCCGTCATCGGGGCGCTGGCCGACGATGACGCCGGAGGCGGATCGGGCTCGGCGTACATCTTCCAGCGCGATCCGGGCGATCCGACTCGCTGGGTCGAGGTAGCCAAGCTCAGGGCCGCCGATGCCGCGGCCGGCGACGAGTTCGGGTGGTCGGTTTCAATCGACGGGGATACCGCCGTGGTTGCTGCGGACCTCGACGATGACCGCGGGCTGGATTCCGGATCGGTGTACGTGTTCGAGCGAAACGCCGGCGGCGAGGACAACTGGGGCCAGGTGGCCAAGCTCAGCGCCTCCGACGGTGCGGCCGGCGACTTCTTCGGGCAGTCTGTGGCCATCAGCGGCGACACGATTGCCGTCAGCTCGGTCCTTGACGATGACGGCGGAACAGACGCGGGCTCGGCGTACGTGTTCAGCAAGCCTGCCGGCGGCTGGATGGACATGACCCAAACCGCCAAGCTTACTGCCTCCGACCGTGCGGCGTTTGACTACTTCGGTTTTCATCTCGGCATCGGTGGCAACGTCGTCGTGGTCGGGGCCACGGGCGACGATCCTGACAGCGGGGGTATCGGAGCCGGTTCGGCATATCTGTTCCAAAAGCCTGCGGGCGGCTGGGTAAACATGAGCCAAACGGCCAAACTCACTGCTTCCGACCGCGCAGCGGGCGATCAATTCAGCCACTCCGTGTCAGTGAGCGGGGATACGATCGTCGTTGGCGCCCGCACGGATGGCGGAAGTTCCGGCTCGGCATACGTGTTCGTCAAGCCGGCCGGTGGCTGGCAGAACATGACGCAGTCCGCCAAGCTCACCGCGTCGGATGCCAAGACGCTCGATCA
>JAFGRR010000448.1 GCA_016935035.1 Phycisphaerae bacterium
CCCGTCAAGGCCGATGCCGCCACCGTGCACGGGCTCGCCAGCACGACCTCGCTGTTCGGATGTCCCATGCGGCCCGGGAAGTTACGGTTGGTCGCGCTGATGCAACGCAGCGGCGCATTGGCCCGGCCGAACGTATCGCTCGGCCCGCCCAGACACGCCGCGCAGCCGGCGTTCTCGGTCATTTTCACGCCGGCCGTAACCAGCGCGTCCCAGACCGACCGGCCGCCCAGCGTCGCCTCATGAAGCTGACGCACGATATTGGGCGTGGCCGGCACACCGAACGTGTCTATGACGACCTCGCGTCCACGCACGACGTGTGCGAAGGCCAGGAAGTCGCTGAGCTTGCCGCCGGTGCACGACCCGACGTACGCGCGATCGAGCGTGATGTGACCGCAATCGCGCGCCACTGCACGCTGTGCCGGATCGTGCGGCAACGCCACCGTCGGCTCGAGCGCCGCCAAATCGACGCGATACTCGGCGGCGTAGCGTGCACCGGCATCGGCATTCAGTACCGCGAAGGGCCGCGCCGTGCCATGTTCGCGACCACGCGCCGTGACCCAGTCACAGGCCATGCGATCGGCCGCGAAGACGCCGTTCTTGGCGCCGCATTCGATCGCCATGTTCGCGATCGTCATGCGGTCCTCGACAGTCAGGCCGGCAACGCCGTCGCCTGTGAACTCCAGCGCGCAATACGTCGCCCCGTCGAAGCCGATCTCACCGATCAGATGCAGAATCACGTCCTTGGCCATCACGCTCGGCGGCATCGAGCCCTCGAGCACGACACGCACGCTCTCCGGCACGCGCAGCAGGATGCGGCCCGTGCCCATCACGAACGCTGCGTCGGTGTTGCCGATGCCGGTGGCGAACTGCCCGAACGCGCCGGCGGTGCAGGTGTGCGAATCGGTGCCGACCAAAATTTCGCCCGGCCGCGTATGCCCCTTCTCGGCCAGCGCGACGTGGCAAACGCCCGCGTAACGCGAACCATACTGCGCCACCAGCGGGCCGCGGCCCCTATCGAAACGCCACTCGTCGGCGTCATCGACGACGTCGTAGAAGTACTTGATGCCCTGCTCGCGCGCGAACTCGCGCAGCGTATCCACGTTGCGGTTGGCGCGCTGGTCGGACGTGAAGATGTAGTGGTCGGGAATGAGCACCACGCGCTCCGCGTCCCAGACGCGCGCGTCGCCGCTGAACTCCCGCCGAAACACGCCGATCGTCCCCGGTCCGCACACGTCGTGCGTCATCAACACGTCGACGTGTGCGAAGAGCGTTTCGCCGGGTACGACCTGGTCCCGGTCGGCGGCGCGCGCCAGGAGTTTCTCTGTCAGGGTCATGCTCATGTGACGCTCGCAATCTCGGCGGTTACCGCGGCAGATGTCTCTTCAGTGATGGTCTTCGTGCCCGCGGGGCGGATACCGGCGGCGACGGCGGCCTTGTTCAGTGCCGCGATGTACGCCCGGGCGCTGGCGACGACGATGTCCATGTCGGCACCGTGAGCGCTGAAACGTCGGCGCGCCTCGTCGAGCGTGCGGATGCGCACCGTGACTTCACCCAGCGCCATCGCCCCGCCGCTGACGGCGTGAACGGCGAACTCCTCCAGCTCGACACGCATGCCGACGACGCGATCCACGGCGCTGAACACCGCATCAACCGGCCCCGTGCCGGTCGCCGAGCCGATCAGATCAGGCTCATCAGGTGTCGTCACGGTGACCGTGGCGGTCGGGATCGATGGGCTGCCGCATGAGACATGGACACCGCGTAAAATATAGCACTCCGGCGGCTGGTAAATCTCGTCGGCCACCAGTGTTTCGAGATCGGCGTCAGTCACGGTCTTCTTTTGGTCGGCGAGCTGTTTGAAGCGGCGGAAAGCGTGTTGCAGGGTTTCCTCGCTGAGATTCTCGTGGCCGAGCTCTTCGAGCCGCTTGCGAAACGCGTGTCGGCCGGAGTGCTTGCCGAGCACCATCCGGCTGCGCGCAAGGCCGACGCTCTCAGGGCGCATGATCTCGTACGTGGCCTGGTGCTTGAGCACGCCGTCCTGGTGAATGCCGGCCTCGTGCGCGAAGGCGTTGCCGCCAATGACGGCTTTGTTCGGCGCGACCGAGATACCCGTGCGACCGGCGACCAGGTGGCTCGAACGCAGAAGCTGTGTGGTGTCGATGCCGGTGCGCAGGTTGTACTTCGATTGACGCGTATGCAAGGCCATGACGACCTCTTCGAGGGCGGCGTTGCCGGCACGTTCACCGATGCCGTTGATCGTCACCTCGGCCTGGCGCGCACCGGCTTCGAGCGCGGCCAGCGTGTTGGCCGTTGCCATGCCCAGATCGTCGTGGCAGTGCACCGATATGATGCAGCGGTCGGCGCCCGGCACCTTGGCGATGATGTCACGCACCAGCGCGGCGATCTCGGTCGGTGTTGAGAACCCGACCGTGTCGGGGATGTTCAGAGTCGTGGCACCGGCTTCGATTGCCGCCGCCAATACCTCGTGCAGGAAAGCCGGGTCCGTGCGGCTGCCGTCCTCGGGGCTGAATTCAACGTCGGGGCAGAGACTGCGTGCCAACGCGATCATCTCGCTGGTGCGCTGAAGCACCTGGGCACGTGTCATGTGCAGCTTGTGCTCCATGTGAATATCCGATGTCGCCAGGAACATGTGGATGCGCGGCTTGGCGGCCTTGCCGACCGCGTCGGCGGCGGCCTGTAAGTCCTTGGGCGTGGCACGCGAAAGACCGGCGATCGTCGGGCCGCCCGGCGTTCCAACCTCGGCGGCAATGCGCGCTACTGCGTCGAAGTCACCCGGCGACGCGGCGGGGAAACCGGCCTCGATAACATCAACACCCAGACGCGCCAACTGACGCGCGATCTCCAGCTTGTCCTGGGCATCAAGCGTGGCGCCTGGCGATTGTTCCCCGTCGCGCAGTGTCGTGTCGAATATGCGTACGTAGTTGTCCATCACAGAACTCCAGCGATAAGTGCCAGCAGTACTCGGCGTCAGGGAGATGATCGTCCAACCAGAGCCCTGGCGAAGGCGAGGGGCATGTTGCAGCTAACCGGCCGACGACAGGTCAGGCTCACTCAGCGGTCGGTTAGTGTCCCGCACGC